>JBBACU010000006.1:0-18456 GCA_041656815.1 Proteiniphilum sp. | reverse complement strand
AATAGGAGTCGGCCTGCAAGTGCCATTGCCTCACCGGCCCGTTCGAATAATCTTTGTCGTATTGAAACCCCAGGTTGTATTGGCGCGTGTACTCGGGTTTCAGGTGGATGTTCCCGATATCGGTATAGTAGAGGTCGTTGAAGGTGGGCATCCGGAAGATACGCTTGTAAAAAGCGCGGATATTGAATGTATGCTCGTTGAACGGTTTGTAGGATAGGAAAAATGCCGGGGTGAATTCCGTTTTGTCGGGGGCGGCCCGCACCGAGTCGTCCGCCGCGGTATTGCCCGAGTTGATCCGTTCGCGTACGAACGTCGCCAACATGCTTCCCTGCATCTTCACCTTGCCCAGATTGGCCGCGCTTGCCAGGGCGACCAGCGAGGTGAGGCGTCTCGGGTAAACGAACCCGGCCAGGTCGGATGTCAACGTGTTGTATTGCAGGTCGGCCGAGAGCACGGCGTCCCACTTGGGTGTGATGGCGTACCGGTTGGCCGCGGAGACATAGGACTCCTCCTGTTTGAACGTGTTGTCGATCAGCATCAGCGTGGTATCTGGATTCAGGTAGCGCATGCGGTCGTACGCGTACTTGGCGTTGACCAGCAGGTCGTATTTGGGGGTGATGCTTTGCTGAAAAACGCCTTGCGTGAAGAAGCTCCGGTCCCACTGCCGTTGGGAGTTCTTCCACTTGTTGTTCACGACCGCCCCGGGTATGCCTCGTTCCGAGTCATAGAAATAGGTCTTTATTCTCCAGTATCCCTTTGGAATGGTTCCGAACAAGCCTCCCTCCAACCGGGTAGAGTGGATATCGCCGTTCTCCCGGACAGCCGTGGTGTCGTACATCACCTCGTTGGTATTGGGGAAGACCCGCTTGTAACGGTACCTGTATTTGCCGGAGGAGTTAATATACTCGCCGTTGATAGAAGCGCTCAGGTTGTCGTTGATCTTGTACTCGTAGAGTAGGGAAGGGTTGACCAAGTCGAAGGAGCCGGCTTTTACCGTGGCTCGCAGGTTATAACGCTTGCCTTCGTTGAAACGGGGGGCACGCGCGCGCAGGTAGATGGTGGCGGACGACCCGAAATCTTTTCCGGGCTGGAAGATATTGCTCTTCTGTCCGTTGTAAAGCGACACCTCCTCGATGTTTTCCAGCGAGAACTTGCCGAGGTCGATTTGCCCGTTCTGCGCGTTACCCAGCTGGATGCCATCGTAGAACACGCCCACGTGATGCGTGCCCATGCTGCGCACGTTCACCGTTTTGAGCCCCCCGACACCGCCGTAGTCCTTGAGCTGCACGCCCGAGAAATAACGGATCGCGTCGGCCACCGAAAAGGAACTCAGGTTTTTGAGTTGTTCACCGGATAACTTCTGTACCGGGATCACCTCCCTCATCAGGGGACTCCCGTACACCACGAACTCGTCGAGATCAAAGGACATCGCCGTGGAGTCCTCCACGGGTAGCGCGTGGCCCGGCACCGTGGAGCTTTGGGAGGAGTGCACACGGTTCTTTGCCGTGGAGTGCCCAATCGGTTGAGCACCCGTTCCCGCGACATCTTCAGCGGGTGAGGGACGGACTGCTCCCCGGGAATCTTCAGCGGGCGAGGAGCAGATTCCTCCCCGGGAATCTTCAGCGGGCTGAGAAAGAGCCTGCACCGCGGGGTCTTGGGCGGATCGGGCATGCATCCTTCCGGCGGCGCTTAGCAGGAGGCTGGCCGCAAGGAGAGGCAAGAAACGAAAATAAACCATAAAGCCTTGAATATTGGCTTTTGGGAAAAAACGAACGTGTGAAACAGGGGGGTGAAATTTCCAACGATTGGGTTGCCTGATGGCGAACCGGTTGTCTGTAATAGAAGAACCCGGGCTTGTTTCTCAGCTTTATTCCCCGAAAGCTTAAAACGATATACATCTTGGCAGGTCTTCTGACTTACTCCCGTGTCTGAACGCCTTCCCATCCTATTAAGGACAGTGGCAATTGTGGTGTTTGTTCAGCACGTAAGCGGAGCTTACAGCAGCGGGTCTGTTCAGGATTTTCACCTGATTCCCTTTTCACGATTCACTTCGTAGCCTTATGAAGTGAATAGAACCAAAATTCAGGGCAAAGATATAGTATTCTTTTGGATTTCGTTGAAGATTTTTTCGAAAATAAAAACAAAGAAGGGATAATGGATTGATTGCTTTTTGATTGCAGACTGTGCTGCCCGGTCACGGGTATCGCGGCACGTGATTCACCACGGGAAAAATAAAACTACTGGTTTTTTCGGCTTTCGAGGTAGCGGATCAGGACTTCGCTTTTCTCTTTCTCGAGCTTGAGTTGCTCTATATTCAGCAACAGGGTGGAGAGTTCGAACGAGTCGCCGATCCCTCGTTTGGCTGCGTTGCTCAAGTCGGCCGTGACGGTGCGGTTACCCACGAACTGCACGGTAAGGGGTTGTTCTTGAAAAGTGTAGATAAACTGCGCGATCCCGTTCTCGTCGTTCCCAATATATCGCACGATCTCGTATGTTTGCCCGGATGTGTTAAAACGGTAGTTCAACCCGTCGGCCGTGACCACCCCGGTTTCGGCGAAACTCCCGTCCCCCGAGGTGACCCGCACCTTGCTGTGCCCCACGGAGCTGCCCGATAAAATGCTTTCGATAAAAAGCGCCCCCCGTTCCCGGACGCCCGAGCGAAGGCCGTTCCGGTTCAGCGACGAGTGATGCGGGTATGCTTTGGGGTAATACTCTCCGAACTCTTGGTAGCGGTCGTCCCGCACGAAGTCGAACTTAACGAGCATCCGGTTGAGTTGTTCGTAGCTTTCGCGTAGCATGGAATCGCAGTAAACGATGTTTCGCCGGTTTTCAGCCAAACGCACTTCTTGCATGAGCGCGAAGCCGGCGTTGATCTCGTCATAAGCTTTGGGAAAAACCAGTTTAATGCTGTCTATCTTTAATTTGGCTAACGCGTAATTGCCTTTTTTATACGCTTCGCCTGCTTCCGTGAGGTACCCTTTGGGGCCTTTGCTCTTCCCGGAACAGGAAAAGACCAATAGGGCAAACAAGCAGAGAATCGTGGCCTGAACAGAAAAACGCATCGGTAAAAATAGTATGTTTAACGTACAGTGGGCGAACACGAGAAGCATTCTACACCTTGGCAAATTTACAAATATATTCTTCATAAAAGCGGTTTTAAGCCACAATTATTGTAATTTTGCAATTCATAACAGAAAAAACAGCAACCACAAACAAGTAAAGCAGAGAATGGAAATATCTCAGGAAGAGATACAAAGGTATTTAGATAAGCATATTTTCAACGTGATATCCGAGGCGGCCGACGAGATGCGGCTGGAGTGCTACCTGATAGGGGGGCACGTGCGCGATTTCTTTCTTTACCGCCCTTCGAACGACATCGATATCGTGACGGTAGGAAAAGGCATCGCATTGGCCGAACGGGTCGCCAAGAAATTAGGAAAACGTACCAAGGTCACCATTTTCAAAAACTTCGGCACCGCCCAGGTTAAGCACGGGGAGTACGAGATCGAGTTCGTCGGTGCCCGGAAAGAATCCTACCGGCACGACTCGCGCAAGCCGGTCGTGGAAGACGGCACGTTGACAGAAGACCAAGAGCGGCGCGATTTCACCATCAACGCCATGGCTTTTTGCCTCAATAAAGCGCGCTACGGCGAGTTGTTGGATCCTTTTAATGGACTACAGGATATAAAGGACCTGATTATCCGCACGCCGCTCGAGCCCGGCGTCACTTTTAGCGACGACCCCCTCCGGATGATGCGGGCTATCCGGTTTGCCTCCCAACTGGGATTTGATATCTTCCCGGAAACATTCGACGCGATCCGTGACAACAAGGAGCGAATAAACATTGTTTCGATGGAGCGGGTGACGGACGAGCTGAACAAGATTATCTTGTCACCCAAGCCCTCCATTGGATTTATCCTCTTGGAAAAGACGGGATTGCTCGAGATAATCTTCCCCGAACTATCGGCATTGAAGGGAGCCGAAACCAAAGACGGGGTAGGGCATAAGGATAACTTTTACCACACGCTCGCGGTACTCGATAACATGGCGAGGAGGAGCGACGACCTCTGGCTACGCTGGTCGGCGCTCCTCCACGACGTCGGCAAGCCCGCTACGAAACGGTGGGACCCGCGGCTGGGATGGACCTTCCATAACCACGACTTCGTGGGAGAGAAGATGGTTCCCGGGATCTTCCGGCGGATGAAGCTCCCGCAGAACGAGAAAATGAAGTACACCCGGAAGATGGTGTCGCTGCACATGCGCCCCATGCAACTGGTGGAGGAGGTGACCGATTCCGCGGTGCGGCGGCTGCTGTTCGACGCGGGCGATGATATCGATGACCTGATGACGCTTTGCGAAGCGGATATCACTTCGAAGAATCCCGTGAGGGTGCGCCGTTTCCTGAACAACTTCAAGACCGTGCGCCGGAAGTTGCGAGAGATCGAAGAGAAAGACCGGGTGCGTAACTTTCAGCCCCCGGTGGACGGGAACGAGATCATGGAGATATTTGGTCTGCCACCGGGCAGAGAAGTGGGCTTGCTGAAAGCGGCCATCAAGGAGGCCATACTCGACGGGCTCATCCCCAACGAGCGGGCCGCCGCGTACAGCTTCATGCTCGAGAAAGCAAAAGAGTTAAACTTGAGCCCCCGGGAAAAATAAATACCGGTTCGGGGAACAATTTTGGCCCTTCGCATGTTTGGTTTCCGGTCGTGATAAACCGGGGAACCCGTGTGAATTATAGAGCGGCGACGGCTGCTATTGGAGTTTTAGGTTATTATTTAAGCATTTATCAAATTACAGCTGATGGAAGTTGGATCCACATTTTGGATAGGATTTATTATCCTTGTTATTGTCCTGCTTGTCTTGGACATGTTTGTGTTTCATAAAAAAGGAGAGGTGGTTAACGTGAAGAAAGCGTTATGGTTAAGCCTTTTTTGGATAACCCTCTCCCTCATTTTTAACGCGGGCATCTATTTTTACGGGGGGAAAGAGCCCGCCTTGGAGTTTTTTACCGCCTACGTGATTGAAAAGTCGCTGAGCGTGGATAACCTCTTCGTGTTTATCCTCGTGTTCAGTGCTTTCAAAATCGATCCCCGGTACCAACACGACGTGCTTTTCTGGGGTATACTGGGAGCGCTGGTCTTCCGGGCTATCTTTATTTTCGCGGGCATCGCCCTGCTGGAACGCTTTGCTTGGGTGATGTATGTTTTCGGGGGCTTTTTGGTGATTACCGGGATAAAAATGGCGGTCGATTTCATCAAGGAGAAGAAGAGTACCGGGCAAGAGGAGAAAAAGGACTTGACCCAAAACCGTTTCATGCAGTTTGTTCGCCGGGTTTTCCCCACCACCGACGATATATCGGTACCCAAGTTTTTCCGTAAAATCGATGGCAAGGTGGTAGCCACGCCCTTTTTCCTTGCCCTGCTGGTGATAGAGATGACCGACCTGGTGTTCGCGATCGACTCGATACCTGCCGTGCTGGCCGTCTCTACCGACATGTTCATCGTCTACACCTCAAATATTTTCGCGATCCTGGGCCTTCGTTCGCTTTACTTCGCGCTGAGAGGGGTAATGGATTATTTCCATTACCTGAAATACGCCCTGAGCGCGATCCTGCTGTTTATCGGATTCAAGATGATGTTCAATCACTACGCGCACTCCAATCACTTGGAGTACTCTATTCCCACGGCTGCGTCGCTGTTCATTATCGTGGCCTTGATCGTGATCTCGATTGCGGCTTCCGTGATCCGGAGCAAACAGATGCAAAAGAAATTGATCGCGACAAAGATGCAGATCGAAGAGACGGAAGAGACGAAAGGGGCGAATTAAGCTTTTTTGCCTTATTATTTTCCATTTCAACCGATTTTCTGCGATAATTTTTATTACTTTGCAAATCCAATTGGAAAAAGGTTAACAACCCGTATGTCAGGTAAGAAAAAAGTATCCGCCGCCCGGTTTTTAAATGCGAAGATCACTTCTACCATCAGCATCTCGCTGGTGCTGGTGCTCTTGGGGATTACTATCCTGATCCTCTTCATGGGGAACGGGTTGTCTCGGTTCGTGAAAGAGAACATGAGCTTTAACGTGATGCTCTCTACCGACGTGAGTGATGCCGAGATCACTCGGGTACGTAAGAACCTCGACGCGCAGCCGTTCGTGCGATCGTCCCGATTCATCAGCAAGGAAGAGGCAAAGGAGCAACTTATCCGGGACCTCGGGGAAGACCCGGAGGAACTCTTGGGGTATAATCCCGCGCAAGACTGCATCGAGATCTTCCTGCACTCGGAATACGCCAACAGCGACAGCATCGCGATGATCAACGGGGTAATCCGGCAGGACACGAACGTGGCCGACCTGCTTTACCAGCAGGAAGCCATCGACCTGATTAATGAAAATCTCTCGAAGGTGATGGCCGTGCTGCTGATTCTGGCAGCCGTGCTTCTCTTTATCTCGTTCACCCTTATCCGGAACACGATCCGGCTAAGCGTGTACTCCAAACGATTCCTTATCAACACGATGAAGTTGGTAGGAGCAACCGGAAGGTTCATCCGAAGGCCCTTCGTGGTAAACAATATCATTACCGGCATCGTTGCCGGCGTCATTGCCGACCTCATTATTTTTGGCATGATCGCGTATTTCAGCAGGGAATACGCGGATATTTATCCCATCATCTCGACGACGGATATCGCTATCATCTTCGGGCTGGTTATCCTGCTGGGTGTCGTGATTTCGACCGTGGCCACCGCGTTTGCCGTGAACCGGTATGTGAAAATGAAGTCAGACCAACTGTATTACGTGTAATAAATTTAGAACTACATATGTCGCAAAAAAACATCGCGTTGGGTAAAACTAACCTGATCATTTGTGGGGCGGCTGTCCTGCTCATTATCTTGGGCTTCGTGTTGATGGCCGGGCCGGGTACCTCGTTCGAAAGTGGCTTCGAGCCGGATATATTCAGCGCGAGACGCATCAAAGTGGCACCGCTGGTATGCCTCGCCGGGTTCGTTTTAATGATCGTGGGCATCCTTTACCCGGCGAAAGATAAAACAACCGAAACCGATAATTAACCCCCCGCCGTCACCGTATAGAACTGGTAAATGAGTGTAATTGAGGCAATTATTCTTGGAGTAGTGCAAGGGTTAACGGAGTACCTGCCCGTTAGCAGCAGCGGGCACCTTGCCATCGGCTCCGCCATGTTCGGCATCAATGCCGAAGATAACCTCACGTTTACCGTGGTGGTGCATATAGCAACGGTCTTTAGCACGCTGGTGGTGCTGTGGAAGGAGGTAGCGTGGATACTGAGAGGACTCTTCAAGTGGGAGATGAACAACGAAACGCGCTACGCGATCAACATACTTATCTCGATGATCCCGATCGGCATCGTGGGGTTTTTCTTTAAAGACGAGGTGGAAATGCTCTTTGGCTCCGGTTTGCTCGTCGTGGGGTGCATGCTGCTGGTGACCGCTACCCTGCTGGCATTTTCATACTATTACCGCCCGCGCGAGAAAAGCAGCATCAGCAAGAGAGATGCCTTGATCATCGGGATCGCGCAGGCCATCGCGGTGGTGCCCGGACTCTCGCGGTCGGGATCAACGATCGCTACCGGGCTCTTGCTGGGAAATCAAAAGGCTTCCCTGGCACGTTTTTCCTTCCTGATGGTGATCCCGCCCATCTTGGGCGAAGCGCTGCTCGATACCATCACCATCGCGCAAGGAGGAGATTACGGGGGAGGGATCCCCGCGGCGTCCCTGGTAGCCGGATTCATAGCTGCTTTCGTGGCCGGTGCCATTGCCTGCAAGTGGATGATCAATATTGTAAGAAAAGGAAAACTGATCTATTTTGCCGTCTATTGCTCGATCGCGGGACTGGCAACTATTTTATACTACCTGTTCTCCTGATCTTTGTAAATAATTGCTCTTGTGCCTTGGGGCAGAAGAGGAACCAACCCTGTTCATGGATTTTATAGAAGGTGAAATTTTATACATCGATAAGCCGTTGCATTGGACCTCGTTCCGCTTGGTGCGGGTAGTGAGGGCCAAGATTTGTCAACGGCTGAAGATAAAAAAACTAAAAGTAGGACACGCGGGAACACTCGACCCGCTCGCGACGGGAGTGATGATTCTCTGTACAGGGAAAAAGACCAAGCAGATAGAAGAATTGCAAGGCCATACCAAAGAGTACGTCGCGCGCGTACGACTCGGGGCCACGACTCCTTCGTTCGACCTGGAAACCGAGATCGACGCGGAATACCCCGTGGATCATATCACCGAAGAGAGGGTGCGGGAGGTGCTCCAGCAGTTCACCGGATCCATTGAACAAGTACCCCCTGTTTTCTCGGCAGTTAAAGTGGACGGAAAGAGAGCCTACAAGTACGCGAGAGAGAACGAGGAGGTTGAACTAAAACCTAAATTGTTGGTTATAGATAGTATCGAATTGCTTGCTTTTGATCTCCCGAATATAACCCTCCGCGTGGTGTGCAGTAAAGGCACGTACATCCGGGCGCTGGCAAGGGATATTGGAAAAGCTTTACAATCGGGGGGACACCTCACGGGACTGACCCGCACGAAGATAGGCGCGATAACGCTGGACGAGTGCCTGAAAATGGACGAGATGGATCGATTTTTGGATACGCGTATTTCCCCCCGTGAATAGAATTTTACATGGAATAGACTATAATAATTGATACAGGATTTTTTATTAGATGAAACTTTCACAATTTAAATTTGATTTGCCGGAAGAGCTTATCGCGAAATACCCTTCTCCCCATCGCGACGAGTCCCGGCTAATGGTGGTACACAGGCAGTCCGACAAAATCGAACACCGTGTCTTCAAGGATGTACTGGAGTATTTTAACGATAAGGATTTTTTTATCTTTAACGATACCAAGGTGTTTCCTGCCCGCCTGTTCGGGAACAAGGAGAAGACAGGCGCCAAGATTGAAGTGTTTTTATTGAGGGAGCTGAACCCCGATCAACACCTTTGGGACGTATTGGTGAACCCTGCCAGGAAGATACGGATCGGCAACAAGCTCTATTTCGGGGAGAACGAAGAACTGGTGGCCGAGGTGATCGATAATACCACGTCGAGGGGGCGTACCCTGAGGTTCTTATACGACGGACCTTACGACGAGTTCAAAGACCAGCTATTCAAGATCGGGGAAACCCCCATCCCGGAATACCTGGAACGAGACGCGCAACCCGAAGACGCGGAACGATACCAAAATATCTTCGCCGAGAAAGAAGGAGCCGTGGTGGCTCCCGCGGCAGGATTGCACTTCAGCCGCGAGCTGATGAAGCGGATGCAGATCAGGGACATCGAGTTCGGGTTCCTCACCCTTCACAACGGCCTGGGTGCTTACCGGATGATCGACGTGGAAGATCTCACCAAGCACAAGATGGAGTCCGAACAGATCGTGATCACCGAAGAACTCTGCGAACAGGTAAACCGGGCCAAGGACGCGGAACGCAATATCTGCGCGGTGGGAACGTCGGTGCTCCGGGCCGTGGAGACGGCGGTGAGTACCGACGGGCGACTCAAACCAAGGTCGGGCTGGACCAATAAATTTATCTTTCCCCCTTACGAGTTCACGCTCACCAATAGCTTGATCACCAACTTCAACTTGCCCTATTCAACACTGCTGATGATGGCCTGCGCGTTTGGAGGCTATGAAAAGATCATGGACGCGTACCAACTGGCAATAAAAGAGAAATACAAGTTTGGTGCCTATGGCGACGCGATGCTGATTCTTGATTAAATAAACACCCCCGCGTTCTAACACGACGTTCGGGTAAAGCCCGAGAAAGGAGATGGATTTAATAGAAAAAAAGGAACCGGTTTTTCTGGCCCTGGGGTCCAACCTGGAAGACAGGCAAGAAAACATAAAAGCAGCGTACCGGAAAATAGAAGAGCGGATAGGGAGGATTACCTCCTTTTCCGCTTTTTATTATTCCAGGCCGGTGGGATTCGAATCGGAGCATGATTTCGTGAACAGCGTGTGCGAAGTGGTATCTGAGTTAAGCATACATGACCTGTTCGCAAAAGTTCAAGCCATTGAAAAAGAGATGGGAAGGCACCGAAAGAGCAGGGGGGAAGAGTATGCTGACCGAATCATTGACATCGACCTGCTGTTGGCGGGAAACCGGGTGATAAACACGCCGGAATTGACCGTCCCGCATCCGCGGATGCACCTCCGGCACTTCGTGATGGACCCGTTGCTCGAGATCGCGCCGGAGGTGGTTCACCCCGTGCTGCGGAAAACCATTCGAGAGCTCAAGGCCGAGCTCGACATGCTGCCGTGAACCGGGGAGAACGGTTGTTTTCTCGAAAAAAAGTGGCATATTTGCGGAAGTAAATCCACAAGCCGTGGCATTTGTAAGAATCAATCTGCAATGGTGCGACATTTGTAGGAATCAATTTACACAATAGGAGAAAAATGGGGGTTTTTGGAAAAGGATACGATCATTACCTGGGGTACGCGCTGAGCGGGGGAGGAGCAAAAGGCTTTGCCCACCTCGGGGCGTTAAAGGTGTTGGAGAAATGCGGGTTGAAGCCCGACGTGATCGTGGGTACCAGCGCGGGCGCGCTGGCCGGGGTATTCTATGCCGACGGGTACCATCCGGACGAGATCTTGGAACTGTTCCGCGAGCGGGAGTTCAAGGAGTTCGTGGAATTCACCATTCCCAAGGCCGGCTTCCTGAAAAGTACCGGGTTGCATGCCTTCCTGAAGAAAAACCTCCGCGCGCGAAGCTTCGAAGAACTGCGGCTCCCGTTTTACGCGGTGGCAACCGATTGGAACCGTGCCCGTACCGTTACCTTCTCAAACGGCAACGACCTGGTTGAAGCAGTGGTGGCTTCGTGCTCGGTCCCCATCCTCTTTCATCCCCAGCTTATCAATGACGTGCCGTACGTGGACGGGGGATTGCTGAAGAATTTCCCGGTCTCCGTGATACGAAAACAGTGCAAGTACGTTATCGGCGTGAACGTGTCGCTCATGATCCCGGCGGCCGATAAGTACACGATACGCACCATGGCAGAACGTACCTTTAACCTGATGTCTAACTCCAACACCCTCTTTGATAAAACCTATTGCGATATCTTGATCGAAACAAAAGGGATCGATCATTACTCGATGTTTGATCTGAATAACATCGATACGATCACCGAAGCGGGGTATCACTACGCGGCCATCAAGATGAGCGAGAAAGAGGCGTGGGAGATCGTGAGAAAGTGCCATAAGCACTACCTCCGTAGGGAGAAGGTGCGGCGGCAAATCCAACGAATCAGGCAACGAATGATCGTAAGACAAGATGCAAAACAATAAACTATTTATTTACCAACTGTTGCCGCGGTTGTTTGGCAACCAGACTTCCGCCAATGTATTCAACGGCTCCATTGAAATGAACGGGTGCGGCAAGTTTAACGACATTACGCCCCGGGTGCTAAACCGGCTGAAGGAGAGCGGCTATACCCACGTCTGGTACATCGGCGTGCTGGCACATGCCTCCGCGACCGACTACACCGCGTACGGGATCCCTCGCCAATTTCCGGGAATCGTGAAAGGAAAAGCAGGATCGCCCTACGCGATACGGGATTATTACGACGTGGATCCCGACCTGGCAGAGGAGGTGCCTCACCGGATGAAGGAGTTCGAAGCACTGGTCGGGCGTACCCACGAGGCAGGACTCAAGGTGTTGATCGACAACGTGCCGAATCACGTGGCAAGGCAGTACCAATCCATCGCTAAGCCGCGAGGAGTGAAAGATTTCGGGGAGGGAGACGATCCGGCGGTAGCCTTCTCGCCGCGTAATAACTTTTACTACTTGCCGGGCCAAGCTTTGGAGATGGAGTTCGCCGGCCGCGCAGCCGACGGGGACTCCTACCGCGAGTTCCCGGCCAAAGCCACGGGCAACGACTGCTTCTCGAACAAGCCCGCCCGTGACGACTGGTACGAAACGGTGAAGCTGAATTACGGGGTGGACTACCTGAACGGGATGGCCGCCTCGTTTGACCCGGTCCCCGACACGTGGGTAAAGATGAGGGATGTCTTCCTGTTCTGGGCAGCGAAAGGTGTGGACGGGTTCCGGTGCGACATGGCCGAAATGGTGCCGTTGGCCTTTTGGCGCTGGGTGATCCCTCAAGTAAAAGAGCGCTTCGCCGGTACCTTGTTCGTGGCGGAGATCTACAATCCGGCTGCCTATCGCGGCTTTCTGGACAAAGACGGGTTCGACTACCTGTACGATAAAGTGGGGCTGTACGACGTGCTTCGTGACGTGGCGTGTGACCGCCGACCCTCGTCGGATATCTCGTTCGCGCTGAATAGCGTGGGGGATATCCAGCACAGGATGCTTAACTTCCTGGAGAATCACGATGAACAGCGACTGGCATCCGACTTTTTCTTGCAAGAGGGCAAGAAGGCGCGGGCTGCCATGATCGTGACCGCGTGCGTGAACACCAACCCGGTGATGATTTATGCCGGGCAAGAACTGGGCGAAAGAGGCATGGACCGGGAGGGATTTAGCGGCAGGGACGGACGCACCACCATCTTCGACTACTGGTCGCCCGACACGCTGCGCGCGTGGAATAACGGGGGCAGGTGGGACGACGCGTTGCTGCCGCCCGCGGCCGTCCAACTGCGGGACTTCTATTGCAGACTTGTGCGGCTTTGCAATGAAGAGAGTGCCTTGGCTAACGGGCTGTACTACGACCTGATGCCGCCCAACTACGAGAACTCGGCGTTCGATTCCACCTCGCTGTTCGCGTTCCTGCGCGGGGATCAAGGAAACCTCGTGTTGGTGATTGCCAACTTCAGGGACGAGGAAAAAACAGGCTCCGTCATTATCCCGCGGCACGCGTACGAATTTTTTGGAAGCGGAGGGGAGGGGGAGGAAAGGAGCACTGTCGTGTTAACTCCCTTGCTAAACAGGGGAGGCGGGCAATTACAATTCACGAGGGATGAACCGGCCGAGGTGCGTCTCCCCCCACGTGACGGGGAAGTCTACCGGATTTCTTTAAAGTAAAATTCTTTATTGAAATTTTGTTTTTGTACTTTTGTGTAAACTTTCACACGTTTAAGGAGAGAATCATCTAACATTAAAATAAACAGCAGTTTATTAGAAATTTACAAAAGAATGCAGGAGAGACCATTTAAAATCTTTTCGGGAAGTAAATCACGCTACTTCGCCGAGAAGGTGTGTAATAGCTTGGGGTGCCCGTTGGGCAACATGATCATTGAACACTTTGCCGATGGTGAGTTTGCCGTTTCTTACGAGGAGTCGATACGCGGAAAGCAAGTGTTTTTGATCCAGTCCACTTTTCCCAGTTCAGACAACTTGATGGAGTTGTTGTTGATGATTGACGCGGCTAAACGCGCTTCCGCGAAGTCGATCGTGGCGGTCATTCCCTATTTCGGATGGGCAAGGCAAGACAGGAAAGACAAACCGCGTGTGAGCATAGGAGCCAAGCTGATCGCGGATATGCTGGCGGCGGCGGGTATCAACCGGTTGATAACCATGGATTTGCATGCCGATCAGATCCAAGGGTTCTTCAATGTTCCCGTGGATCACCTCTACGCGTCGGGGGTGTTCGTGGATTACTTGAAGCAACTAAACGAGAGCGGCAACATGGTGATCGCTACTCCCGACGTTGGCGGGACCAAGCGTGCCAGTGCCTACTCCAAGTTCCTGGAGTGCCCCATGGTGATCTGCTATAAGCTTCGGAAGAAAGCAAACGAAGTGTCAGACATGCAGATTATTGGCGACGTGAGCGGAATGGACGTGCTCCTGATCGATGATATCGTGGACACCGCAGGCACCATCACCAAGGCGGCCAACCTTCTCATGGAAAATGGCGCGAACTCCGTGCGCGCCATCGCGAGCCACGCGGTGATGTCAGACCCCGCCTCGGAAAGGGTAGACCAGTCGCGCCTGAAAGAGATTATTTTTACCGACAGCATTCCTTACTCGCAGAAATCGGAAAAGGTGAAAATCCTCACCGTGGCCCCCATGTTTGCTGACTCCATCATGCGGGTATGCAATAACGAGTCCATCAGCTCGTTGTATGTCGTGTAAAGCACAAACGGGGAAAAGTAGGTATTTTTTCCACATTTCGGAGGGAATAAGTGAGGAAAAGGATGCCATGCTTTCAATTAGTGTATATTTGTGAGCAAGATTTCTTAACTCATTTATAATTTTTATTATGGCTTACAAAATTGATGAAATTGAAGGCATTGGCCCCGTGTTTGGAGAAAAATTAAAGAGCGCCGGGATTACCAGCGTGGATAAACTGCTTGAGAAATGCGCCGCTAAGTCAGGCCGTGTTGCTCTCGCGAAGGAAACCGGGATCGACGAAAAATCCATACTGAAATGGACCAATCACGCGGATTTATTTCGAATTCCCGGGGTAGGGCCGCAGTTCTCGGAGTTACTGGAAGCTTCCGGGGTGGATACTGTGAAAGAGCTGCGCAACCGGAACGCCGGGAACCTGCATGCTAAAATGGTAGAGGTGAACGAATCAAAAAAATTGGTGCGTCGCGTACCTTCCCTGAAAGAAATAGAAAAGCATATCGCGGAAGCCGGAAAATTGGAGCCTTTGATGACCTACTAAGGTAGAAAAAGATTGAGGGTAGTGCCTGCATGGCGACTACCCTCTGTCTTTTTTATGTTGATTCGAGCTTTTTCACCCCAACGAGTGCTCTTTCTTGATCGTTTGCAACAATCCCTCGCAGGCATCCTCCAACAAGTCGAGCACCAGTTCAAAGCCCGATGCGCCGCCGTAGTAGGGGTCCGGTACATAGTCGTGATGGCTGTATTGCATCGAGTAGTCGGTCATCATGCGGATCTTTCCCAGCTGCTCCTTCCCGTCTGCCATCGTCTTCACGTTGTTGTAGTTATTCTTGTCCATGACGATGATGTAATCGAATTCCTTGAAATCTGACGAGTGAAACTTGCGTGCCCGGCTACCGAAGTTGTAATCCCTTTTTTCGCCGTGTTCCCTCATACGCTCGTCGGGCAACTCACCCTCGTGCCAGCCGGAGGTACCTGCCGAATCTACCTCGATGAAATTCCCGAGCCCGTTCTTCTCTACCAGCTTTTGCATGATTCCCTCGGCAGCGGGCGAACGGCAAATATTTCCCAAGCACACGAAAAGTACCCGGATTTTTTTATTTTTTACATTGGAATCTCTCATGTTTCTATCGCACTCTCCTTTTTTGCAACCTTAACAATTGACGCGAAGATAATAGATTTCAATGAAGTCCCCAAAAATATCCGGGTATTATCCATCGGGCTGCCTGATGGTTGAACCTTTTGATTTTTTTTTTATCTTCGCGGTGGTGGCTTTGTCGTGATGAAGCACGAGAAGTGGCCCATTTTTGTCGTATAACAATCAAGCATAATGGATAACAAAAAAGAAACCGGGGGTCCTGCTTTCGTACACGATATGACACTTGCCGTACCCAAGGAGAAGGCAGCACTTGAGATAAAAAAGAACCGGATTATTCGGGCACTCTATATTATCGGGGGAACCGTCTCGATGGGATTGGCTATCTTGGGCATCGTGGTGCCCGGGCTGCCTACTACGCCATTCGCCCTGCTGTCGGCGTTTTTGTACGCGAAGAGTTCGCAAAAATTATACAACCGGTTGCTGAATAACCGTATTCTCGGCCCGAGGATACGAAACTACCAGCGTCGGCAAGGCATTACCCGCAAGGGAAAAATTGGCGTGATCTTGTTCATGACGGCGATGGTGCTCTTTTCATCCTTCGTGGTGATACAGAACCTCTCTCTACGTGTGACGATCCTTTCCCTGGGTCTTGTCGGCCTTGTGGTGGTATGGTTCTTTGTCCCCACGGCACGCGACGAGCAACCGGAAGAATAGCCTTGAGTGGCCTTCTTCACTCCCGTAAGTAAGCAAAATAGTATTTCTCTACTTTTTTGGCTAACAATTCAATGTTCAACATATCGGACGCTTTGGAGATATCTTTCACGCTGCCGTCCTTGTAGAGGATGCCAATGCTGTCGTCCTGCTTGTCATACATGTCGGTAGCCACGCTGTCTAAGGCCACGAAGTAAGCGGCCTCGTGTTCACTGATGCCGAACCGCTTCCTATATGATTGTAAATGTTGGGAGACCCGTTCACCGCTTATCTTTTCTTCCCGGATTTCAATTTTGAACAACTTTCTGTCGACCATCCCCTCGCTCAATATCGACAGTACGGTATCCGGGTGGGAACTCCAAACTTTTAATGCCGACCAGAGGTCGTTATCGTCCAGCTGCACGAAATGGCGCAATGCTTCCCCGTAGTTCTCGAAATCGGTTATCGTGGTTTCGTTGGAAAGGAAGTAGGAGAGGGCGGGGGAGGCAAAGAGTTGTTCTCCTCGCAGTGTCAGTTCACGGGCCCGCCGCAGCGTGTTGATCATCATCTTCTCCGCGGCTACCGCCGTTTTGTGGAGGTAGACCTGCCAATACATGAGCCGGCGCGACATCAGGAAGTTCTCGATGGAGTAGATCCCTTTTGATTCGACGACCAAGTTATCGTCCCTCACGTCCAGCATCTTGATAATACGTGCCGATCCGATATTCCCTTCGCTCACGCCGGTAAAGAAGCTGTCGCGGCGCAGGTAATCGAGCCGGTCCATATCGAGCTGCCCGCTTACCAGCTGGTGTAGGAACCGCTTGGGGTAAGTGTCGTTAAAGATGTCGATGGCGGTTTGCAGGGTACCGTTCCACTCTCTGTTCATCTGCTCCATCAGCAACAGCGAGAGGGTTTCGTGTTGGATACGGGTAACCAGCGTGTGCTCCAGCACGTGCGAAAAAGGGCCGTGTCCGATATCGTGCATCAGGATGGCCGCCAGTGCCCCGTTCCACTCTTCCGGCGTGATTTCCTTGCCTTTTTCCTTGAGCGTTTTGAGTGCTTCGTCCATCAAGAACATGGCACCGATGGAGTGATGGAAACGGGTGTGTTGCGCCCCCGGGTAGACAAACGGCGCCAATCCCAACTGCCGGATGCGGTTCAGGCGTTGAAGAAAGGGGTGTTGGATCACATCGTACACGAAGTTGTTGGGGATGTTGATGAACCCGAACACCGGATCGTTGATGATTTTTCGCTTGATGGACATCGTTTGCCGGTATTTTCCTACTTTTATTTATTTACAGGTATTTACGCAGCATCTCTTTCATTTCTGTTTGTAGTTTGGCCGCCTCGTCGCCTGCAGCCGGCGCGAACTCATCCCCCGCTCCGGCGTAAATAATTGCTCTTGAGGAGTTAACCAACAAGCCGCACTCCTTGTTCATCCCGTAGCGGCATACTTCTTCGAGAGAGCCCCCTTGCGCTCCCACGCCGGGTACCAGCAGGAAGTGGTCGGGCACGATCTTCCGCACGTCCTCAAATAGCTTACCCCGCGTGGCGCCCACCACGTACATCATCCGCTCGGGCGTGGCCCATTCTCGCGATACGCGCAACACTTTCTCGAAGAGGCGCTCACCGTTCGCGTCGGCCGTTAGCTGAAAGTCGAGCGACCCCTCGTTGCTGGTCAGCGCGAGCAGGATGACCCACCGCTCCGGGTGGATCAAAAACGGTTTCACGCTGTCGGCTCCCATGTAGGGGGCCACCGTCACAGCATCGGCCTTCACCTCGTCAAAGAGAGAGCGGGCATACATCTCGCTGGTATTGCCGATATCGCCTCGCTTGGCATCGGCAATAACAAACTGGTCGGGGTAGCGCTGCCGGATGTAGGCCACGGTTTTTTCGAGCGACATCCATCCCGTTGTGCCCTCGCTCTCGTAAAAGGCCGCGTTGGGTTTATACGCAACGCAATAGGGCGCGGTAGCGTCGATGATTGCCTTGTTGAATTCGTAGATGGGATCTTCGGTTTCCAGCAGGTGCCCCGGTATTTTCTTTATATCGGTGTCCAGTCCCACGCATAGGAAGGACTGCTTCTTCTTTACCTGTTCAAAAAGTTGTTGTTTAGTCATTGCTTGTTCTTTGAGACATTCGGTTCATGATTTATAACTCTGCCTCTTTCATTTTTTCAGCGTTTTCAGTCACCATTAATTGGTCGATCACCCCTTGGATCTCTCCATCCATGAACGCGGATAGGTTATACACGGTGTAGTTGATGCGATGATCGGTGATACGGCCTTGCGGGTAGTTGTACGTCCGGATTTTCGCGGAGCGGTCGCCCGTGGATACCATGGTCTTCCTGCGCGAGGCGATGTCGCCTTGCCGTTTGGTCAGTTCCATGTCGTACAGCTTGGCACGCAGCATCTGCATGGCGGTCTCCCGGTTTTTTAGCTGCGACCGGGACTGTTGGCAGATAACCACGATGCCGGTAGGCTTATGGGTAAGCTGCACCTTGGTTTCTACCTTGTTCACGTGTTGCCCACCCGCGCCACTGGAGCGAGCGGTATGGAAATCGATATCGGCCGGGTTAATCTCCAGCTCAAACTCTTCCACTTCGGG
>JBBACU010000005.1:0-19323 GCA_041656815.1 Proteiniphilum sp. | reverse complement strand
GACACGTTGAATTTCTCCATATACTCGCTCATGTCGATACGGATCAGGTTCTCCGACGAGTCGAACAGGAACTCGGCCAGCTTCTTGGCCAAGTGTGTTTTCCCCACGCCGGTGGGTCCCAGGAACATGAACGTGCCGATGGGCTTGTTGGGATCCTTGAGCCCCACGCGGTTCCGTTGGATCGCCTTCACGATCTTCTCTACCGCGTCGTTTTGCCCGATCACCTTGTTCTGGAGCAGTTCTTTCATCTCCAAGAGTCGTTGCCCTTCGGCTTGCGCGATACGTTGCACGGGAACTCCCGAGATCATTGCCACCACCTCGGCAATCTTCTCTTCGTCCACGATCTCCGGTTTTTCCTTGATCTCTTTTTGCCAGCGCTCTTCTTCTGCTTCCAGCGCGAGCAACAGTTGGCGTTGCTTGTCGCGGAAGCTGGCAGCCAGCTCGTACTTCTGCGCTTTCACCGCGTCGGTCTTCTGTTGTTCCACTACCTTGAGTTCCTTTTCCAGTTGCTCGATGGTTTCCGGAATCACGATGTTGGAGATGTGCACCCGGGCGCCCGCTTCGTCGAGCGCGTCAATGGCCTTGTCGGGGAAGGTGCGGTCGGAAACGTACCGGTCAGTCAGCTTCACGCAGGCCTGCAACGCTTCGTCGGTATAGCGCACGTTATGGTGCTCCTCGTACCGTTCCTTGATATTGCGCAGGATCTGCAGGGTCTCCTCGGCGGTGGTGGGATCCACGATCACTTTTTGGAAACGCCGTTCCAGCGCGCCGTCTTTTTCGATATTCTTCCGGTACTCGTCGAGCGTGGTGGCTCCGATACATTGTATCTCGCCGCGGGCAAGTGCCGGCTTGAGCATGTTGGCCGCGTCGAGCGAACCGGCGGCACCGCCCGCGCCCACGATGGTGTGTATCTCGTCGATGAACAGGATGATGTTCGGATTTTTCGAGAGTTCGTTCAGTATGGCCTTGATGCGTTCTTCGAACTGGCCGCGGTACTTGGTGCCTGCCACGATCGATGCCATGTCGAGGGCGATCACTCGCTTGTCGAACAGCGCGCGGGAGACCTTCTTCTCGATGATACGAAGCGCGAGCCCGTCCACGATGGCCGATTTACCCACGCCCGGGTCACCAATAAGTACCGGGTTATTCTTCTTGCGCCGGCTTAAAATCTGCGCGATGCGTTCGATCTCTTTCTCGCGCCCCACCACCGGGTCGAGCCGGTTTTCGAGGGCGGCACGGGTGATGTCTGTCCCGAAGTTGTCCAGCACGGGGGTATCTGACCCGGCTCCCTTGGTTTGGGAAGGGTTGCCTTGAGCACCACCCGGGTTGAACGATTTACTTCCCATGTCGTCGTCATCCTCCGTGAAGTCGGCGCCCGCTCGCGTCACCTCGGTATCATCGCCTTCGTCCTCTTTGGTTTGGTTGTCGATGATGCTTTTGATATAGAGGAACGCGCTCGAGTAATCGAGTTGGAACTGGGTGAGTATATCGTTGATGAGGGTGTTTTTTTCCTTCAAGAGGGCCAACAGGAGATGTTCCGCGTCGGTCTCCTTGCTTTTCGTGAGCCTTGCTTCCAAGATGCTCATTTTCAGCGTCTTTTCGGTGTTCTTGTTGATAACCAATTCGTTAGTCCCGTCGTACGGTTCTTGAATGGTTCGCACGTGGGAGTCGATGTAGGCCTTGAGCGAATTCAGATCGATATCAAAATCCTGAAGCACCTGCACGGCTCTTCCTTCGCCATCACGCAGGATGCCAAGCATGAGGTGTTCCGGCCCTATATAGTTGTTTTGGAGTCTTCCGGCTTCTTCACGGCTGTAAGCCATGATGTCCCTGACCCGCTGTGAAAAGTTATTATCCATTCTCTTGCCTTTCCTTTTACTTAATGATTACAATAATATAGTGAAATCCGGAAGGGAAATGGGAGCTCACTCGCGATTTCCGTGTGGGAAAACCCTATATATATACAAATATAATCCATTATTTTAAATTGCATGAAACAGACACGCTTAAAAATCATATAAAAAAAATGCCGGATTATATTCGCGATAATTATTCCGTTATTACACGTGTTACACGCGGATAAGTGCAAAAACGGTGCCAAAGGGTTATATCTTTTTTCTTTTAAGGACGATCCAGACGATCATGGGAGCCCCGAAAAGGGCCGTCACCGCGTTAATGGGGAGTGTTCGGTGCGCGATGGGAACTTGCGACAAGATGTCGCATACCAACATGAGCAGGCTTCCCAACAAGAGGGTAGCGGGAAGGACTGTCTTGTGGTTCACGGTACCGAAAAGGGCCCGGGCAAAATGGGGAATGACTACCCCCACGAAGGCGATGGGGCCGGTGAAGGCGGTAACCGTCCCGGTGATGATGGCCGCGATCGCGATGATGATAAACCGGGTCCGTTTGATATTTAGCCCGGTGCTAGCCGCGTAGTGCTCTCCCAGAAGCAGGCTGTTCAATGGCTTGATGAGGAAAAAGGCGATCGCGATTCCCGGGATCACCGGGACAAGCAGCAGCGGCATCTTATCCCAGGTAACGCTGCCAAGGCTTCCAAAAGTCCACGTGACAAACACCTTCAGCGAGTCGGGATCGGCATAGCTTTGCAAGATGGTTACCACCGCGCTTGCCACGTAACCAAAGATCATGCCCAGCACGAGGATGGTGACCGAGTCCTTGATCCGGGCAGAGACTCCCAGTATAAGGAGCAGCACCACCGCGGCCCCGGCGATGGCGGCAATCACCTGCGCCAAGCCTCCCATCGAGGCGATGAAAGGGTATACCACCGTGCCGCCGAGCAGGGTAAGGAGCGCCACGCCCAGCCCCGCCCCGGCGCTCACGCCCAGCACGTCGGGGCCCGCGAGCGGGTTTCGGAAGAGCGTCTGCATCAGTAGGCCGGCGGCCGAGAGGGTGGTGCCTGCGATGACTGCCGTGATTGCTTTCGGGAGACGGTAGTTACGAACGATCTCGTGGGTGATGGCGTCGCCTGGCGAACCGAGAAGGGCTGCCCACGCCTCCCGTAGAGAGATGGGCGCGTTGCCGGTGAAGAGGTCGGCCACGAAAGCCGCGAGCACCAGCCCGATTAACAGCGGGAACAAGAAGGAGTTATTTCTTTTCACCTGCACCCCGTTCCTCCAATGGTTTTATATACGTGAATGAATGGTCGGGCAGCACGCGCGGGTAGGCCGCTTTCACCAGGTCGGACAGCATCAGGTGCGGGTTGGCGATCGCGCTTTCAAAATAGTCGTTGCCTCCCGTCCGGGTTACGCGGTTGTGGTTGTTGAATACTTTCCGGTTCTTCACCGGTTGCAAAAGCAGGTACTTGCTGTCTTTCTCGGCCAATTCCGCGTACGTGTCCACATCGCATCCGAACCACACGTCTGCTTTCCCGAACTGGGTGAGTATCGACTCGATATCGAGACCGATGCTGCCGCTCTCGTTGTTGTTGCTGTATCGATAATCGAGTTGCGCGTCTCGGAATAGCTCCGCGTTAAAACTGTTTCCCCCCGGCACGTACCACGTGTCTTGGAAGAGGTCGCCCGCCATCACCGACTGCTTGCCCGTTACCTCTATCTTATCCCGTACATCCATGTATTGCCGTTCGATCCGGTTAAAAATAGTATCGGCGCGTGCCCCTTTGTCAAAAAACGCGGCAATCATCTTGATCCATTCCGCGCGCGCCAAGGGCGAGGTCTCCATCCACTCCAGCGAATAGATCACGGGGAATCCCGCTTGCAAGAGCCGCTCGCTATACCGGTCCACGTGCGCGTAGGCGGAGTTGATAATCGCCTCGGGTCGCAATGCCATGGTCCGTTCCACATCGGGATGAAACGGATCGCCCAAGTCGATGATCTCTCCTTCTTTTATCCGTCGCAAAATCCCCGGGTTATATATCCGGAACCCATCGGTTACCCCGGTAATGGCATCGGACTCGTCCAGCAGGTGTAGAAACTCGAAATAAGAAAAGGTGTTCACCGTGAGGGAGGTGACCGGTATTTTTAATTTTACTCCTTTCGCGGGCAAGGAGGGCAAGACCGAGTCGTCCGTGTACAGGTAATACGTTTCGTACGGTTTCTCGTAATCGCTCCAAGGGTTCAGGACGGTTACCCGGGTATATTCTCCCGCGTGATCAATCTCGAAGCCTTTCGCGTAGCGGATGGTCTCGGTCGACAAGCATTCTTCTCCTTTTGGCACGTGTTCCTGCTTTTTTCTCGAGTGGCAAGCCGGCAGCAGGATGAGCAGGGTGAGGGCAAGTGAGGTGAGCAGCAGTTTATTCGCTTTATTCGCTTTCAGGCACATTTTTCTTCTTTTTCTTCTTTTTGGATTTGACATTGTCGTACCCGGGTATATTCATTTTCGGCGACTTGAGGCGGGTGGTCACCCGCGGTTGGGCCTTGGAGCCGGCAACATACTCGTGGCGATACATGTTGAAGAACAGGATAAACAGGGACAGGATGAGCGGCCCGAAGATCACACCCCAGAAACCAAACATGGGAATCCCGATAAGGACCCCGAACACGGTGATCAACGGGTGAATATCGGCCAGCTTTTTTTGCAATAATAAACGTGCCACATTGTCTACCCCGCCTATAATAAAGAAGCCGTAGACAAGGAGGCCGATGCCGTTCACGACATCGCCCCCGATCATCATGCCAATACTAATGGGTGCCCACACGATGGTGGTCCCAATGATAGGCAGTATGGTCGCGAAGGCGGTCAAAATGGCATACAGGATCGCGTTTCCCACCCCGAAAAAGAGGTATCCCAAGTAGGCGAAGAAGCCTTGTATGATCGCAAGGAGGGGGATGCCGATGGCGTTCGCTTGGATGATAAGCCGCGTCTCTTCCGCGAGGATTTGCTTGTTTTCCTCTTTAAACGGGAGTATCTCCCGGATGGCTCGCTCGAATTCACTGTTGCTATAGAGCATGTAATAGAGCACGAAAAGGATTACCACGATATTAATCACGAGGGAGTACGCGCTGTTGCCCAGTAACTGCAGGATATTGGAGCCAGCCCTCGGGATAATGGCCAAGTTTTCCGGCGTGAAGAAGTTAAACCCTAATCGTTCCTCCAACGCGTCAACAAAGTCGTTCACTTGGCGCAAGATAGCTTCCGGGTTAATGGTGATTCCCGAGAAGGTATCAATCACCAAAAGCGTGATCCCGGTGAGGGGAATAAGAATAAATACCAGTACCTCGAGCACGATGAGCAGGGCACTCAGCGATTTCTTGAACTTGAGTTTCTCCGTGAGGAACTTTTGTTGCCCGTTGACAATCACGTATAGCGTTGCCGCCCCAAGGAATCCACTCATGTAAGGGCGGGTAAAGCGGAAGATGATTAGCCCCAAGAAAAGGATTAAGCCAACAAGGATGTATTTATATCGAATGTTTTTTTTATCTGCTTGATCTAACATGTAAACGTGCTGAAGTATGATTGTTTAATCCTCGATTTCTGGAAAGTCTTCGGGTTTCGAGAACCCCCCGTCTATTAACGCCCCTTTCGCCTTTTCGAAGGCGGAAGCCTTCACTTGCATCTCTATGTCGCCCAACGTGTATGCCAACCTGTTCGAAACCAGGTTCTTCATATATATGTCGATTCCCCTCATCTCCATGTAGGTTTGGACGATGGTTACATCGGCAGGGAAGGCGAACGTTTTAATGGTAATGAAATCTTTTTTCATATGATTAAAACTATTTATTTTAGCGGTATCATATGGAACTCGCTTTAATCATGTTCTCGCGTTTAATGATTTACATGCTCGTTTCATACGTGTAATTTTTATAGAGTCTTCGTTCCGCGGGTAAAAATACGTTTTTTTTCACAGAAAACAACGGGTAAACGTTTTTTTGAAGCAAACGCGGGGATAATTGATGCCTTTCGTCAGTCGGCCAACGTGTAATGAACCCTGTCTCCCACCTGTATGCCGTGGCGGTTACAGAAACCCGCGTTCACTTCAAGCACGTAGAGTACCGGTTGGGTAGAAGCATAGCTCCACTCTCTCGAGGGAGAGGTGTTGGGGTGGATGGTCACGATCTCGCGATTGCTATTGATAAAGAGCATGTCCAGCGAGATATAGGTGTTTTTCATCCAGTAGCTTTGTACCTCCTCCCGGTCGTGAATAAAAAGCATCCCGCCATTCTCGGGGAGCGAGGCGCGGTACATCAAGCCCCGTGCACGCTTCTGGTTGTCGTCGGCTACCTCGATATCGATTGTCGCCAAGGTGTCAAGTGATTCTTTATCAATGAATACCAGTTCGCCGCCTTTGACGAACGGGATGTCGAGCGCCCCGGCGCCGGTGTGGCTGGCTTGTTGGCTGTCGGGCCTTATCGCGAAGTAGGCAACGAGCCCGGCTGTCACGATCAGCAAGGCGACAAGGTACATCCCGCGGTTATTTTTCTTCTTTTTTGCCATGATATTCAAATTTTTACTTGTGTGCTCACCAGTCAATGGTATCCCGGTGATGGTCTCTTTCCCTCAAAAGTACAAATAATTTTTTTGTTTGTGCCATTGATGAGGCTCATTTTATCATGATGTCAATCGTGAACGCATTTTTAAAGAAGTTGCCTGCAATTTTGGCAGAAAATTTGTCAGTTTTCATTTCGGGTAATATTTTTTCCTCCCGAAAAAAGGAGCCGATTAAATTTGGCACAGAATTCGCTGTAGTGGTAGTGTCAATTAGATATCAACTAACTTTTATACTAACATTAATTTTAGTCAACATGAACATTAAACCATTGGCAGACAGAGTGCTGGTGAAGCCGGCAGCTGCAGAAGAGAAGACAGTGAGTGGAATCATCATTCCCGATACGGCAAAAGAAAAACCGCTTAAGGGCGAAGTGATCGCCGTGGGTAAAGGGACCAAAGACGAAGAGATGGTCGTAAAAGCGAACGACAAGGTACTTTACGGGAAATATGCGGGCACTGAAATCGAAATCGATGGCACGCAATACCTGATCATGCGTCAGTCTGACATTTTAGCAATTCTTTCTTAAACAGACCAGTAGATTAACAGGGATTGAACGAGACCCCGGGTTGAATAACCGGATCCCGTCTCGGCCGACAGAAACAACAATAAATATTTGAAATAAAATGGCTAAAGAGATTAAATTTAACATGGACGCCCGCGACCTGCTTAAGAAGGGCGTGGACGAATTGGCAGATGCCGTTAAAGTGACGTTGGGACCCAAGGGCCGCAATGTAATCATCGATAAGAAGTACGGTGCTCCCCAGATCACCAAGGACGGGGTGACCGTGGCAAAAGAGATCGAACTGGAAGACCCGTTCCAAAACATGGGTGCCCAGCTGGTAAAAGAGGTGGCATCTAAAACAAACGACGACGCCGGTGACGGAACCACCACGGCTACCGTGTTGGCCCAATCGATCATTGGCGTGGGACTGAAAAACGTGACCGCCGGTGCCAACCCGATGGACCTGAAGCGCGGTATCGACAAGGCGGTATCGAAAGTAGTGGAAAGCCTCAGCGAGCAAGCGGTTGAAGTGGGCGATGACCTGAAAAAGATCGAAAACGTGGCCAAGATCTCGGCTAACGGCGACGAAACCATTGGCAAGCTGATCGCCGAAGCAATGCAAAAAGTAAGCAAGGAAGGGGTGATCACGGTGGAAGAGGCGAAAGGCACCGAGACCTACGTGGACGTGGTAGAAGGTATGCAGTTCGACCGCGGCTATATCTCTCCCTACTTCGTGACCGACACCGAGGCGATGGAGGTGGATTTTGAAAACCCGCTCATCCTGATCCACGACAAGAAAATCTCCGCGATCAAGGACCTGCTTCCTATCCTCGAAAAAGGAATCCAAACCGGAAAACCGCTATTGATCATCGCGGAAGATATCGACTCCGAGGCGTTGACCACGTTGGTGGTGAACCGCCTGCGCGGATCGCTCAAGATCGCTGCCGTGAAAGCTCCAGGCTTTGGCGACCGCAGGAAAGAGATGCTCGAAGACATCGCGATCCTGACCGGCGGGGTGGTTATCTCGGAAGAGAGAGGACTCACGCTGGAGAACGCCGAACTGGATATGCTGGGTAGCGCCGAGAAAGTGACCATCGACAAAGATACCACCACCATCGTGAATGGCGAAGGCGAAAAAGAGGCCATCGAAAGCCGCATCGGGCAAATCCGCGCCCAGATCGATAAGACCACTTCCGATTACGATCGCGAGAAGTTGCAAGAGCGTCTCGCCAAGTTGGCCGGTGGAGTAGCCGTGCTCTACGTGGGCGCTCCCTCCGAAGTGGAGATGAAAGAGAAGAAAGATCGCGTGGAAGACGCGTTGTCGGCTACACGCGCGGCCGTGGAAGAAGGAACCGTTCCCGGGGGTGGGGTGGCCTACATCCGCGCGAGCGAAGTGCTGGAAGGACTGAAAGGTGAAAGCGACGACGAGACCACCGGTATCGAGATCGTGAAACGCGCCGTGGAAGAGCCCCTTCGCCAGATCGTGGCAAACGCCGGTAAAGAGGGCGCGGTCGTGGTACAGAAAGTACGCGAAGGCAAGGCCGATTATGGCTACAACGCCCGTACCGATGTTTACGAGAACTTGCACGAGACAGGGGTGATTGACCCTGCCAAGGTAGCACGCGTGGCACTCGAGAACGCGGCTTCCATCGCGGGCATGTTCCTCACCACCGAATGCGTGATCACCGATAAACCGGAAGAGAACCCCGCTCCCCAAATGCCAATGGGCGGCGGAGGCATGGGCGGGATGATGTAACCCGGCCGATAGATAAAGTAAATTAGTGGCAAGCGCGTGGCTAAAAATGAGAATTTGAAAGCCACGCGCTTTTTTTATTTGTAATAAAATAAAAAATAAGGGGTTTCGCTTGTATTTTGTTAGGAGGGCGGAAACGTGTGTGTTTTTCTATTAATTATTTAACAATCAGGCCGAGGGAAGAGCTGTTTAAAACCTTAAAATGTAACCAAATCGTAATACTTTTTACATTTATTTGTATTACTTTTGTGCAGAATTTCATTTATTAAAACCTGTCGTTTTGTAAATCAGGGCAGGGAGCAGACTTTACAAGATAGTGTCTACAGTGATTAATCAAAAACTTAAAAACGTATGGTGAAAAGATTCAGATCTTTAACAGTAGTTTTGGCATTATTGCTTGCTACTGTAGTACAAGCCCAGGTAACTACATCCAGTATGAGTGGACGTGTTACAGATGTCGATGGGGCGGTGATTGGGGCAACAGTGATTGCCACTCACGTGCCTTCGGGCACCACTTACGGTACCGTGACGAATATGGATGGCCGTTACAACTTAAATGGTATGCGTGTGGGAGGTCCCTACACGGTAGAGGTTTCCTATATAGGATATGGCACCAACGTGGCTGAGGAGATCACCTTGAGCCTTGGCGAGAACTACTCGCATAACGTGGTGCTGACAGAAGAGACGGTTACCTTGGGTGAAGTTCTGGTAACTGCCCAACGGACCCGTTTCACATCGGAAAGGACCGGCGCGTCCACTAATATTAGTAACGAGAGGTTAACCTCAATGCCTACCGTTTCGAGGAGCGTGCAGGATATCACCCGAATTTCTCCGTATGCCGGTTCCGGCCTGAGTTTTGCCGGTGGCGACAGCCGATCGACCAATTTCACCGTAGACGGGGCAAATTTTAATAACAATTTTGGATTGTCGGGTGGCCTCCCGGGGGGAGGAAATCCCATCTCGCTGGACGCGTTCGAAGAACTGCAAGTGGTTATCGCACCGTTTGATGTGCGCCAGAGCAATTTTATTGGTGGAGGCATCAACGCGATTACCAAATCAGGGACCAATACCTTCCGAGGATCGGCCTACACCTATTTTACTAATCAAGATTTACGTGGTAACCGGATCGGGGATGAGGATTTTGGCGTGCGCTCCAAAGAATCTATGAACTTGTACGGGTTTACACTGGGTGGCCCGATTATTGAAAACAAACTATTTTTCTTCGTGAATGCCGAGCTCGAAAAACGGCCCGGGCAAGTGGTGTACTGGCGTCCATCAGACGATGGAGTGGCGAATCGTGGACAACAAATTTCGCGCACGAGCAAGAGCGACCTGCAACGGGTGAAGGATCACCTGATTAATAACTACGGGTACGATCCCGGATCCTATACCGATTACCCCGGTGACGAGAGCAACAGAAAGCTACTGGCCCGTATCGACTGGAATATTAACCAGGCTCATCGCTTGAGCTTACGGTATAACTACACCAAGAACGCGGCATGGAACCCTACCAATGGTAACTCCACCGATGCCGGTTCCAGGAACAGGAACATGGATCGTATTTCGGAATTCGGGATGGCATTTTCTAACTCGCTCTACACGATGGATAACATCATTAACGGGTTTTCACTCGATTTGAACAGCCGCTTTAGCAATAATATCTCAAATCAGTTCTTGGTAACGTATACTACTATTAAGGATATGCGCGGTTCTCCCTCGTCCCCGTTCCCCTTTATTGATATCTTGTATGGTCGGGATGATGAAGGAGTTCCCATCATCGAACCCTATATTTCCGCGGGTTACGAGCTTTTCACGTGGAACAATGGGGTGAATAATAACAAATTCAGTATCACCGATAACCTGACACTCTATTCCGGTAGCCATAAAATTACAGCGGGCCTCAATTATGAGTACCAGATGGCTAATAACTCCTACATGAGGAATGGTACGGGCTATTACCGCTATGCGAGCATTGACGAATTTCTTAACCAAGCGGCTCCCATTGACTTCGCGTTGGACTATGGGTATAATGGCGAACAAAACCCTACGGCACAGGTGGCATTTCACCAAATAGGTGCGTATGGACAGGATGAATGGAACGTTTCTCCTCAATTCAAGTTGACCTATGGGTTGCGTGCGGATTATATTGCCTACGTGGATGATTTGATTCGCAATAACGCGATATACGATCTTGATTTTGGTGGCAGGAAAATTGATACGGGCAAGTGGCCCACGCCTAAAGTGCAACTTTCACCCCGTGTAGGATTCACGTATGATTTCTTTGATGATAACTCGCTTAAATTGCGTGGGGGGACCGGTATTTTTACCGGGCGCCTTCCCTTGGTGTTCTTTACCAATATGCCCACGCAAGGGGGAATGGTAAAAGGAATTTACACGGCTACGACTACCTATAGGAATGGACAGATTGAGTCGGTGGATCCGGCGCTTGCCTCTTTAGCCGGGAAGATGATTACCAACGTGGATGAAATGATTAGCCACCTTGGCCTACAAAATACCATCTCGCCCGAACAAGGAACATTAGATAACAATTTGCTCGCGGGGGTTGATCCCGATTTCAAGATGCCGCAGGTATGGAAAAGTTCATTAGCAGTTGATTACCAGTTGCCCACTTCTTTCCCGTTCAGCGTAACCGTGGAAGGGATTTTTACCAAGAAACTGAATGACGTGATGCTGATAAACTACGACCTGAAGGATCCTGATGATGCATGGCAACGGTTCAATGGGCCGGATGACAGGTATATTTACCCCGTGAGATCGGAGCTGAGATACAACCCGGATGAAAATTTAGATGCTTACGTTTTATCAAATAATAGTGAAGGATGGGGAGCCATAGCGAATATTACTGCTACAGCTGCGCCATTACAAAACCTCGACTTGATGGCAGCGTACACGTTTACCGAATCGAAAGAAATCACCGGTATGCCCGGTAGCAACGCGAGCTCGGCCTATGGTGGACTTATCACCGTTAATGGCCCACACTTGCCCGCATTGCAGCGTTCTCAATACGTGATTCCACATAGAGTTATTGGATCGCTCACCTACCGGGTGCCATGGACAAACAATAAAGTGTTGTCAAATACTACCTTCAACCTGTTTTACACGGGGTATACGTTCAGTGGATATAGCTACACGTCAACGACCGACATGAATGGTGATGGTTGGGGAAGTACCGATTTGATCTATATTCCTGAAAATAGAGGGGATATTCGATTCGAAACGACCGAAGATGAAAACGCGTTCTTTGCTTTTATGGATCAGGATAAATACCTGAAAGCGAATAAAGGTGGGTACGCTGGCGCCAACGCCGTGTTAGCACCTTGGCTGCATCGTTTTGATTTCCGAATTGCTCGTGAATACAACATTAAAGTGGGAAATTCTAATAACTCGCTGGAATTAAGTTTGGATATCATGAACGTGGGAAATCTGTTGAACAGCAAATGGGGGGTGATGAAAAACATGGCTTCAGCGAACAACGGGGGAATATTGAGGTACGAGAGAACGGATAATGATGGATATCCCGTCTTCTCAATGCCCAAAATCAAAAACAGCGAGGGCGAAGATGTGTACCCCACCGAAACATTTACCACGGTGTATAGCCCTGATCAAACGTGGAGTATGCAAGTAGGAATCAGGTACAAGTTTAATTAGCCTTTTCTTCAGAAAGAGAAAAGGCAGCGCATTACGCGTTTAATATAGAAACCCGGGGAGTTTTCACGAACCCTCCGGGTTTTTTCACGTGCGGCGTGATTCAAGCGTGTTTGAGTCTATATCTTGAACTCGAGTAGTTTGTATAAAGCAAAATACAGCCGATAAATATTTTGTTGGTTTTGATGAAAATGAATACCTTTGCTTACGCGAGCACATAAATAAGATTCAAAATTATGAGTATACAATTTGTCTCTGATAGTAAGGGAAAGCTTATGGCTGTACAAGTATCTCTGAAAGAATGGAAAGATATTGAGAGAAAATTAGAAGCCTATGACTTAGCTGAAAGTATAAAAGCCGGCTATAAAGAAATGAAGCGGATCGAAAAAGGTGAATTGAAAGCAAAGCGTTTTGAAGACTTTGTCAATGAACTTTGAAATCATACCTGCGCCCAATTTCGAAAGAAGCGAAAGCTCTCCAAAAGAAATACCTTTCTTTTAAATCCGATTTGACGGTGCTTGCGGCCGATTTGCTCAAAGACCCAATGCAAGGAGTGGAAGTGTACAAAAACTGCTATAAAGTGCGTTTCTCCATAAAGAGTAAAAGAAGAGGGAAAAGCGGTGGTGGAAGATTGATTACCTGCGTGAAGGTGCTGCAAGAGAAAATATATCTGTTGTCTGTTTTTGACAAATCGGAGAAAGAAACTATAACCGATAGTTTCTTGAAGTTACTCTTGAATAACTTGGATGAAAGTTAACCGGTCCGGGTACAATAATATTTTGCCCGTTTTCGCCAAAAAGAATATCTTTGGGAAAAATTCACTGATGTGGTGATTTACTAATAAAACAATCTTATGAGAACACTACGGGTGCCAAAACAAAATGTTTCACAACTTGATACTGTATTCGATAAAATAAAAATGCTCCGAGAAGCTGGTGCGGAGGCGTCCATAGACCAGGTGAACTGGAAAGAGGAGTTTCCCAAGATCTTGCCCGTCACGGTACGAGTGGCGCACGATAGGGAACGCCTCTACCTTTATTACGAGGTAACCGGCGAAGCGCTTCGCGCGGAGAACACCAAAGATTTTGGTTCGGTGTGGCAAGATAGCTGCGTGGAGTTTTTCATGCAGCGGGAAGAGGAAACGAGTTATCGGAACTTTGAATGCAATGTGTTAGGAACACTGCTTTCCCGCCATCACGAATCGAGGGAAAAGGGGATACCGCAAACCGAACTGATGCCCTCCATCTTCCGGCATGGCACCATCCAACACAGGTATGAGAACGATAAGCAAGTAAGCGATTGGACGATGTACCTCGAGATACCCAAACAAGCGTTGGGCTTTTCCGGGCAAGAAACGCTCGATGGGCAAAAGATCAAGGCCAATTTTTATAAATGCGGCGACCTGACACCCGAGCCCCACTTTTTGAGCTGGAACCCCATCGGCCTTCCAAAACCCAATTTTCACGTCCCCGAGTTTTTCGGGCTCTTGGAACTGGAGTGACAGTAAACGCGGGATATGCCGAACTTTCACACGCCTCAATTTTTCGGGCAGTTGGAGTTGGAATAACAACACGAAGTGACAACGTCCCGGAAGCCGGAAGGTGTAACGTGCCGGGTAAATCATAAATAAAAAACTAAAACAAACAGAGGGAATGAATGAAATGAACCAACTGGAAGAGATCGTCTTTCAATTTATCGGCCGCGACGAGAACGTGGGAATCAAACCGCTCGGGAAAGGGCATATCAATGACTCGTACAAAGTAACCGCGGGTGAAAAAGAGTACGTGTTGCAGCGTATCAACCACCATATTTTCAAGAATGTCCCCGAGCTTCAGGATAATATCCACCGGGTGACCAGCCATATCCGCGCGAAACTACAAGAACAAGGAACAGTAGATATCGACCGGAAAGTACTCGCGTTGGTGCCTACCCACGAAGGAATATTGTATTACAAGGACCGAACGGGCGACTACTGGCGAATGATGGATTTTATCAGCCGGAGCAAAAGCTACGACGAGATCACCCCCGAGCTGGCTTACCGGGCAGGGAAAGCGTTTGGTGACTTCCAGCGTACGTTGGCCGATCTGCCGGGAGAGCCACTGTTCGAGACCATCCCCGATTTTCATAACATGGAAGCGAGGCTCGCCACGTTCCGTGAGGCGGTAAAAGCAAACAAGGCAGGGAGACTGGACGAAGTGGCCGACCTGGTTCAGGAAATCGAGGATCGTGCCGAGGAGATGTGCAAGGCAGAAAGGCTGCACCGTGAAGGCAAGCTCCCGAAGCGAATCAACCACTGCGATACCAAGGTGAATAATATCTTGTTCGATGAAGCCGACCAAGTGCTTTGCGTGGTGGACCTCGACACGGTGATGCCCGGGTACGTGCTGTCTGATTTCGGCGACTTTATCCGTACCGGCGCGAATACCGGCGCGGAAGACGATAAAAACCTGGATAACGTGGGGGTGGATCTTGACATCTTTAAAGCGTACGCGAAGGGGTACCTTGAAAATGCCGCGTCGTTCCTGACCGATATCGAGGTGGAAAATTTGGCGTTTGGTGCCAAGTTGCTCACCTACATGCAAACCGTTCGCTTCTTTACCGATTACATCGATGGCGACACGTATTACAAGATCGCGTATCCCGAGCATAACCTCGTGCGGACAAAAGCCCAGTTCAAGCTGCTTCAAAGCCTCGAGGAAAACTTCGAGGAGATGCAACGAGTCGTCAAGGAAGCCGCGGGGAAGTAAGGGATGAATCGATCGTGAAAGAAGCTGTCGGTAAACCCCGTGGGGTTTTTCCCGGAAATTACCGTTCCCGGGAAATATATCTCTTAAAACAGACGTAATAAAGAAAAAATCATTATCTTCGCGTCGCTTTATTTTGAGGAAAAAACGTGGCAAAATTCAGTTTGTACAATATTCCGCTTAAAACCCTTTCACAAGGGACCCATACGTACGAGTATGTCTTGGATAGGAAGTTTTTCGATGCCATAGACGGTGAAGAGGTACGGAAAGGGAACGTCTCGGTGACGGTTAACGTGAAAAGAACTTCATCCTCCTTCGAGTTTGATTTCGATATAAAGGGGGTGGTGAAGGTGCCTTGCACGAGATGCTTGGACGACATGGACCAAGAAGTGGATACTCGAAACCGGCTTATCGTGAAGTTCGGCAAGGAATATTCCGAGGAGAGCGACGAGATCGTGATTATCCCGGAAGACGAGGGCGAAATCAATATTGCTTGGTTCCTGTACGAATTCATCGCGCTGACCATTCCCATCAAGCACGTGCATCCCGCGGGAGAGTGCAACCGGATCGTCTCTTCGAAATTCAGGAAACATCGCGCGGTGAGCGTCGATGAAGACGATGACAATGACGGGGATACCGACGATGAGGACTTTTCGGAAGAAGAGGAATCCTCGTCAAGCGACCCGCGTTGGGATGCCCTCAAGGGGTTAGAATTGGAAGATAATTGATTAAACAATAAATAAATATACAAATGGCACATCCAAAAAGAAGGCAGTCTTCTGCAAGACAAGGCAAAAGGAGATCACACGATCATGCCAAAACACCCACCATGGCAATATGCCCCAACTGCGGTGCTTGGCATATCTACCATATGGTATGCGGTGATTGCGGACACTACAGGGGAAAACTGGCGATCGAAAAAGACGCGATGGCATAGTTACTCCCCAGGTCACGCCGAGATAGAAGACCCTGAAATGACATCGACCGTTTTTTCAGGGTTTTTTTCTAACGATTAATGTTCAGATGATGAAACAATTAAACGCCGTAATCACCGGAATCACAGCCAGTCTGCCGGATTATATCCTCACCAACGAGGAACTCTCCACCATGGTGGACACGACGGATGAATGGATCATGACGCGCGTCGGTATTAAAGAAAGACGTATCCTGAAGGGCAAAGAACAAGGAATATCCGTGTTGGGCACCCAAGCCGTTGACGAGCTGTTGCTTAAAACGAATACCCGGCCGGAAGAGGTGGACGCGGTTATTTTTGCCACATCCACGCCCGACCATATCTTCCCGTCGGCTGCCTCTATCGTGGCGGAGAACTGCGGGATTAAAAATGCCTTCTGTTTTGACATGGAGGTGGCCTGCTCGGGCTTTGTTTACGGGCTGGAGATTTGTAATGGGTTGATCAAGACGGGTAAATACAAGAAAATTATCCTGTTGGCGGGCGATAAAATGTCGTCTATAACCGACTACACGGACCGTACTACCTGCCCGCTCTTTGGCGATGCCACCGGGGCAGTAATGATCGAGCCCACCGAAGAAGAGCTCGGTATCATAGACGCGCAACTGCATTCCGACGGGGTAGGGTATCAACCCCTGCAGATGAAGGCGGGAGGCAGCAAGTATCCCGCTACCCGCGAGACGGTAGAGAAAGCGGAGCATACCGTGAAACAGGATGGGCGAGTGGTGTTCAAGCATGCCGTGTCGCGCATGGCTGAAGTTTCAATGAGCGTCATGCGGCGCAATAACCTCACGGCAGACGACGTGGACTGGCTGGTGCCTCATCAGGCAAACATGCGCATCATCGATGCCACGATTCAACGTACCGGCCTGCCAAAGGAAAAAGTGATGATCAACATCGAGAAGTACGGCAATACCAGTGCAGGAACCATCCCCGTGTGCCTTTGGGAATGGGAACCGAAATTAAGAAAGGGAGATAACATCCTCTTGACGGCTTTTGGTGCCGGTTTCTCGTGGGGATGCGTCTACGTGAAATGGGGATATGATGGCGATCAAGTGATATCGAAAGAGTGAGATCGTGATCGGGAATAAAGAAAAATCGCGCCGAAAACACGGTGCGATTTTTCTTTAGGGGAACATTATTTTATCTTTGTTCCATCAAGACACTACAAATATGCAGCAAAAGAAACATCGTTCCGGTTTTGTAAATATCGTTGGAAATCCCAATGTGGGAAAATCCACGCTGATGAATCGACTGGTGGGGGAAAGAATATCCATCATCACCGCGAAAGCACAAACCACCCGGCATCGTATCATCGGCATAGTGAACACGCCGGAGTACCAAGTGGTTTATTCCGATACCCCGGGGGTATTGCGGCCCAACTACAAGCTGCAAGAGTCGATGTTGAGCTTCTCCCTCTCTGCCTTGGGCGACGCGGACGTGCTGCTCTACGTGACCGACGTGATCGAGAAGATCGATAAAAACGATGAATTCCTGAATAAGGTACAACAACTGCAGTTGCCGGTACTCCTGCTGATCAACAAAATTGACCAGACCGACCAGCAGAAGCTCGAGGAGTTGGTAGAGCGGTGGAAGGAACTGCTGCCTAAAGCCGAAATTTACCCGGTGTCGGCACTGAACGATTTCAACGTGGACAGGGTGCAGCAACGTGTACTGGAACTTCTGCCGGAATCGCCTCCCTATTTCGAGAAGGACGCGCTCACCGATAAACCGGTACGCTTTTTTGTTACCGAGATCATCCGGGAGAAAGCATTGCTCATTTACCAGAAAGAGATTCCCTATTCCATCGAGGCGGTCGTGGAGGAGTACAAGGAAGAACCGGATATAATACGAATACGGGCTACCATCCTCGTGGAACGTGACTCGCAGAAGGGGATCGTGATTGGACACAAGGGGGCTTCCCTGAAAAGATTGGGAACCCTCGCCCGGAAAGATATCGAACGGTTCCTGGAGAAAAAAGTGTTCCTGCAGCTTCACGTGAAAGTGGAGAAGGATTGGCGCGATAGAGATAACATGCTGAAAGCGTTCGGGTACAAGTTAGATTAATGTGCCAATGAGATTAATGTGCTAATGTGCCAATGTGCCAATGAGACTAATATGCCAATGTGCTAATACAACAATGTGGATGATATGAAGAACTTAGTAGCTATAGTGGGACGTCCCAACGTGGGTAAATCTACCCTCTTTAACCGGTTAACGAAGAGCCGCCAAGCCATCGTGACGGATACAGCCGGCACCACCCGAGATCGCCAGTACGGGATCGTGAACTGGAACGGGCAAGAGTTTTCACTGGTCGATACCGGCGGATGGGTGGTTAACTCCGACGACGTGATGGAAGACGAGATCAACAAGCAAGTTCGGGTCGCGATCGAGGAGGCGGATGTTATTCTATTCGTGGTGGACGTGATGAACGGCTTAACCGATTTGGATTCCGGCGTGGCACAGATGCTACGAAGAACCAAAAAACCGGTGGTGGTAGTATCCAACAAGGCAGATAACCACGATCTCGGACATCAATCGGCAGAGTTTTACGCGCTGGGCTTGGGCGATCCTTACAGCGTCTCATCCATCAATGGCGCGGGGACGGGCGATCTGTTGGACTACATACTCACCCTGTTCTCGAAGGAGAGCAGCGAGGAGGAACTGGACGATATTCCCAAGTTCGCGGTGGTGGGAAGACCCAACGCCGGAAAATCGTCCATCGTGAATGTCCTTACCGGGGAAGAGCGGAGCATCGTGACCGATATCGCGGGCACCACGCGGGATTCCATCCATACGCGCTATAAAAAGTTCGGCATGGATTTTTATTTAATCGACACGGCCGGGATTCGTAAAAAAGGAAAAGTGACGGAAGACTTGGAGTATTTCTCGGTCATCCGCTCCATCCGGGTCATCGAAAGCGCCGATGTGTGCATACTCCTGATCGATGCTACACGAGGTATTGAAAGCCAAGACCTCAATATCTTCTCCTTGATACAGAAGAACCGGAAAGGATTGGTGGTGTTCGTGAACAAGTGGGACACCGTGGAGGAAAAAGATCAGCAGGTGATCAAGGTATTCGAGAATGCTATCCGCGATCGGCTGGCACCTTTCACCGATTTCCCCATCATCTTCGGTTCGGCGCTTACCAAGCAGCGGGTATTAAAGGTAATGGATGTCGCGAAAGAGGTATACCAGAATAAAAAACGAAGGGTGCCCACC
>JBBACU010000004.1:0-19978 GCA_041656815.1 Proteiniphilum sp. | reverse complement strand
CCCTTGGATCATTTGGCGGCGGCTCCCGCTATCCCGGAGGTCGCGCCTCGCGCACCAAGAGGCAAAGGCATGGATGGAATAAACGACCCGTCACCCGCTACCGGTGAAAAAGAAAAGCAAACCATCGTCCTCGTGCAATCCGATCCCTCGAAGAATCCCCTCGTCGCACGCGACCCGCATCCCGGCAGTGACCGACAAGCGGGAAAGAACGCCCCGGCAAGCAAGGGCGCTGAAAAAAACAACAGCGATGTGGTTTTGAGGGAAAACAGCTCCGGCGTCCCTGCCCCACCCGTGAGCCACGTGGTTGAAATGGGCGAAACGCTCTACTCCATCTCGCGCCGGTATGGCTGCAGCGTGGAACAATTAAAAACATGGAACCCGCGATTAGGCATGGTATTGAAAGCAGGGGACACCCTGCTTGTCTATGTGAACCCTCCTGAATAACACCGCTATCTTATCGCGTGCGAAGTTCCGCGGCTCTTTTCTCGAACGCGACACACTCCATCGTGGCATTGCCATCGCCCTTATTCTTTTTATCCTCCAGCCATTGATTTCATCCGCTCCGGGATGTTGGCTTGCTTCGTGTTAAACACGTTGCCGAATCCGGCTTCCATGCCGGGCGCTATATAGACGGTCATCGTGTGCTCGTCGTTCTCCATCCGGTACCCGATGCATTCGTATCCCAAGAACACGCGTTTAGGGAGCTCCGTGATCGTGTAGTCCTTGATGATATCCGCCGCTTTCTCCGCTTCATCCGCAGCTACCCCGGCGGCATCCTCCGGCATGGATAAGGCGAATACCTGCCCGTCCGTCATCGTGACAAAGGCGTTGTTCTTCTCATCAATCACCATAGTGACGTTTGCTCCCACGTTCGGTTTCACACCCAAGTAGGGTTCATTTTTATTCAACAGGTAATCGAGCTGGAACTCGCCTTCCCGGGTACCCATCTTCACGCTATAGAGATAATCAAATCGATACACTTCCGGAAGCTGGCTCACGTCCACGGGATTTCCCACCTCACCCAAGATGTTGGCTATCCCCAAATCGGGAGAGAGGACTTTATCCATCGCCTCGCCTGTCTTCTCGGCCGCTTTATCGGCTGTTTTATTAATGACAACTCGTTCTGCCTCGTTAACGACTCGTTCTTTCAGGCGATTTAAAAATTGCGCCTCCGCACCTTGGTTAAAGCTAAGCAGGAGTATGCCCGCCAGAAGGATTTTCGCTGTTTTCATTTTGTTGCTGTTTCTTAAAATATTATACATTCAAGTTTTGCTTTGTAACGTGTTTATTATTAAATATCGGCAAAGATACTTGTTCTAACAAGGAGATGGTAGGACTATTTGATCGAATATTTGTATATATCCCGCGTTAACACGCGCGGGACGAGAAAACAGCCCTTCGGGGGTAATCGGTAAGATCATTTCAAATAAATAGTGAATTTTGGCAGCTTTTGTTTATTTTTGTTCCCGTGACGCGGGGGATGCTTCTCGTGGCAACGAACGAGCAAGTACCGCGCGTTCACGTGCAAACTAAACAAACGTGAAAATAAATAGATTCGTATGATAACAGCAGACCAACTGAAAGACGTGTTGGAGCGCGAGCAAGCGCTGAGGGGGTATCTTTGACGTCGATGCAAAGAGACTCCGTTTAGAAGAAGAAGAGTTACGCACCCAGTCGCCCGATTTCTGGAACGACAGCAAGTCGGCCGAAGCGCAGATGAAGGTGGTGCGCGAATTGAAGTTCTGGCTGAATGCCTACCAAGAAGTAAAAGCCGCGGCCGATGAGCTGGAATTGGCGTACGACTTCGTGAAGGAAGGCGTTATCACCGAGGAGGAGTTGGACAGCAATTACGCCCGGGCGATACACCTCATCGAGGAGCTGGAACTTAAAAACATGCTTCGCCGCGAAGAGGATAAGCTGGGAGCCGTGTTGAAGGTGAATGCCGGGGCCGGCGGCACGGAGAGCCAAGACTGGGCCTCCATGCTGTTCAGGATGTACCAACGGTGGTGCGAAGACAAAGGCTACAAGGTTGCCGTGACCAACTGGCAGGACGGCGACGACGCGGGCATAAAGACAGCCACGTTGCAAGTGGAAGGAGATTTGGCGTACGGGTTTCTCAAGAGCGAGAACGGGGTGCATCGATTAGTGCGTGTCTCCCCCTTTAACGCCCAAGGGAAACGGATGACTTCCTTCGCCTCGGTCTTCGTCGTGCCGTTGGTGGACGACACCATCGAGGTAGAGGTGAATCCCGCCAACCTGAGCTGGGACACTTTCCGCTCGTCGGGAGCCGGCGGGCAGAACGTGAACAAGGTGGAGACCGGCGTGCGCCTGCACTATCTCTACAAAGACCCGGACACCGGCAAGGAAGAAGAAATCGTGATCGAGAATACCGAGAGCCGGTCTCAATTAGGGAACCGGGAGAATGCCCTGAGGCTGCTTCGCTCACAGCTCTACGAGATTGAGCTCGAGAAGCGCAGGGCCGCGCAAGCTGCTATCGAGGCCGGCAAGAAAAAAATCGAATGGGGGTCGCAGATTCGCAGTTACGTGTTTGACGACCGCCGGGTGAAGGACCACCGCACCAATCACCAGACTTCGGATGTGCCGGGGGTAATGGACGGGGATATCGACCCGTTTATCAAGGCTTACTTGATGGAGTTCGGTGGGGAATAGGGGGATGGAAGAAAACAAAAAAAATATCACGTACAGGTATATCCTGATAGGGTTGATCATTCTTTTGACAATCCTCGTGTTCCGGGAGGTACAGCCCTACTTGGGCGGTTTCCTCGCGGCCTTTGCCTTGTTCTCTATCCTGAGGGGACAGATGGCTAAACTGGTAGAAAAAAGAGGATGGGGCCGCGGCATAAGTGCCACACTCATTGTCTTTGCCACGCTCATCTTCGTTCTTATCCCGCTTACCGGCATCGGCTTCCTCGCGGCAGATACCATCTCGGGTATCAAGATAGACCCGGCGGCTATCACGGCCACCCTCAATGATTTTGCCCGGCAAGTGGAGGAGCGGCTCGACATTCGAATCTTCACCCCCGAGAACCTCTCGTTTGTCCCCCGCGCGGGCACTTCTCTTATGCAAATCCTGGTCTCGGGGCTAACCTCCATGCTGATTAACAGCGTCATCGCTATTTTCGTGCTCTACTTCATGCTGGTGAGCTACGATAGCCTCGGCCGGGTGATCTTGGAGATGCTTCCTTTCCGGGAAGAGAACAAAAGCATTCTCCGGGAAGAGACCAAATCGATCATTCTTTCCAACGCCGTGGGTATCCCGGTAGTGGCCCTCACGCAAGGGCTTCTGGCCTACTTGGGCTATATATTTTTTGGGGTGAGCAACCCCTTGGTGTTCGCGGTCCTCGTGGCATTCACCACCATTATCCCGGTCGTGGGCACCTCGCTGGTATGGGCCCCTATCGGCATATCGGCCTTGGTTCAAGGCGATATCTTGCGGGGCATCCTGCTGCTGGCATACGGGCTGCTCATCATTGGCGGGTCGGATGCCGTCCTCCGGTTCGTGCTACAAAAGCAACTGGCAAACATCCATCCCTTGATTACTTTCTTCGGCGTGATCATCGGACTGTCGATGTTCGGTTTCTGGGGGGTGATTTTCGGGCCCCTCCTCCTCTCTTTCCTCATCTTGCTCATCAACATGTACCGCCACGATTACGTGGTAGGTTCCACCGCCTTGCCGCGGGTGACGACCCGGGAGAACCAGCAAAGCAACCTCCTGCTTCGAAAACGGGAGCGCCGCCGACCCAAGGAAACAGAAGATTGAACTTTCACGAATTATTTTACAGCTAAATATCTCGACTTTCACTATTTCGTGGCCCGTTACCGATTCACTAAAGTTAGATTTTTCCTCGCTATGGCATCACTCGAACAAGTTCGGTACTGCTCATTTAGCTTAACGGAAAAATTCATAGGCTATCTGATAAATAACTCGCTTCGCTCAAACAGCTTATCAGATCACGCCCATTTCATCGAACTATTCTGCCAAGCCAGATGAGCAGAGTCAAGCTTGCTTGAACTATGCCATGGCAAAGAATAGTCTAATTTATGAACGGGTTCCCCACGAAATAGTTATAGGTCTTATATTTAGCGGTAAACGCACTACAAACTTTAGGTCTCAAGACGCCTTCTTCTCATTTTTCAGCTTTTTTTATTCTCTACAGACAGGCCAAAAAGCGCGAAATCGTATTTCACCGGGTCGGAAGCATCCAACTCTCGTAGGCGTGCCGTCAACTCCATCGCTGCCGTCCAGTCGGTCTGCTTCCGGGTCAAGAGTCCCAGTGCACGCGCCGTCCTATCCACGTGTAGGTCGATGGGACACACCAGGGCGCTCGGCGGTATTCTTTTCCACAGGCCAAAATCGACACCCCTGCCGTCGTCGCGCACCATCCACCTGAGAAACATGTTTATCCGCTTGCAGGCCGAACGCCTCGCGGGCGTGGCCACGTGCTTTCTCGTGCGGTGCGGCGCGTGGGGATGATCAAAGAAGGCATGCTCGAACGCGATAAGCGAGTCGGCGACAGCGGTAAACCCACCGTCCGGCAAGAAGGCCTCCTCCAACGTGTCGTGCCCTGCGTAAAACCGGGAGAAGAAATCCACGAAGTAGAGCAGGTCGGTATCGTTAAAAGTGCGGTGACAGAACCCTTGAAGCCCTTTCAAATCCTGTTCGCCATGCTCCATCACGAATCGATACGGTTCGTTCCCGAAGCGGTGAGCCAACTCGTTGCATTTTTGAATGATGGTCTTCCGTTGCCCCCACGCTAAGGTAGCGGCAAAGAAGCCCATGATTTCCCGGTCTTGCTTGCCGGCAAACCGGTGAGGGATGGAGATGGGATCGTTTTCGATGAACGAAGGACGGTTGTAGCGGTCTACTTTTACAACCAGAAACGCTTTCAAGTGAAGCATGCCATTAATTTATCAAATCTTGGAATTATGGGAGGCACAAACATACAATTATTCCTCGTTGAAATGGTATCTATTCCTTAAAAAAACTTACATCTCCACAATATAAGATACGCCTCGGAATAACTCAAGCGAGCTTGGCTATTCTCTCGGCTTTCATTATATTTGCAGCTTGATTATTGGTTAAAGCATTTTATTAACAAGAAGTATGCCCCGTTATGTTGCTCGCCCTTTCCTGAGAAGCTGCTTGTTATTCGCCCTCGCCTTTATCTCTGCCGCCGCCTCGGGCCAGATAAGCCATGGCGGGCAGCCACTCCCGCTCACGGCGGGGGCAGGAGCACGCGCCCTCGGGTCCGCGGCAGACTTGTTCGTGGAGATGCCCTCCTTTGATGTACAAGCCGCGCTTCGAAACGCGCTCCACGATCGGCAAAACCTCAAGAGCTTGGAGTTCGCCCACAAATTCGACGTGCACCTTCGCCCCGACAACTCGGGTATCCGGTTCACCGCGGCGGGCATGGAGGTTTGGCGCGTGGGTATCCGTTCGCGGGGGGCACACTCCTTGAACCTCCTCTTCTCGAAGTTCAGGCTGCCCGAGGGAGCGAGGCTGTTCGTTTATAATGCCGACCAAACGGAGGTATTGGGATCGTACACCCGCGAGAACAACAGCAATTTGAACCTATTACCGGTGCAGCCTATTGGCGGTGAAGAGTTGATCGTGGAGTACCAGGTACCGCTACACGCGACCGACAAGGGGGAGATCGAGATCGGGGACGTGAACCACGACTTCGTGGGGATACTGAGAGCCACGGAGCCGCGAGATCCCGAGCAGTCGTGCCATCCCGATTTGATCTGTTACCCGGAAAACATAGAGCCGGGAAGCGGGGTGGTGGCCTTGATCATCAACGGCACCCTCTTCTGTACCGGCGCGTTGGTGAATAACACGGCGGAAGACGGTACTCCCTACCTGCTGACTGCCACTCACTGCCTCAACATGAACAACGCGAATAATTTTAACCTGAACCGAAGGTACGACCTCATCGCGGGGAGCGTGGTCGCTTTTTTCAATTACCAGTCGCCGGTATGCGGTACAGGCGGCACCGGCATCCGCGGCCCGGTACAGATGACGCTGGCGTCGGCCGACTCGGTACTGATCAGCGAACGGTACGACATCTCGCTGTTGCGATTCAAAGATGTTCCCCCGGTAGAGTACCAGCCACGATACCTCGGGTGGAATGCCGCCTCGACCGCGAGGAGCACTTCCCCGTTCCACGGGTTACACCACCCGAACGGTGGGATTAAAAAAGTGGCCATTGAAGAAGACCGGTTGACCCTCGGCTCCTTCAATGCCAGCAATTACACCATCGAGACGGAGCCCAACGCTTTTTGGATAGTCAGGGATTGGGAAACCGCCGCGACCGAGGGAGGATCATCGGGTTCTCCCCTTCTCGACAGGGAAAAGAGGATCGTGGGAACACTCACGGGAGGCTCGTCGGAGTGCGGTGGGCCGGCCGGGCCTGACATATACGGTTCGCTGGAAATGTTTTGGAGTGTAAACGGCTCCCTCGACAACCCGAACCCCATCAGCTACTACCTCGACCCGGAAGGGACCGGGGCAATGCAACTAAGCGGGTACAACCCGTACCAAAACGACCCGTACACAAGAAGTCAAAACTTCCGGACGAATGAAGCAGCGGCCGTCTCCTACTTCCAATCGGTACCCCTGTTCGCAACGAACAACACCTTCGGGTATACCGAATTCGCCGAACAGTTTCATGCCGGGGAGAACGCGCAACTCCGGGGCGTGTTCATCTCTTCCCCCGCCACCTCCAACATGAACAACTTGAATATCCGGATACGGGTATACGCGGGAGAAGACGGGCCGGAGCGCGTGCTGTATCAACTGCCTTATACTTATAGTTATCGCTATTACGCGAGCGCGAATGACTTCCCCGCAACGGGACGCGACATGCGGCACCGCTTGGAGAATTACATCGAGTTCGAGAACCCGGTCAGCGTGTCGGGGCCTTTCTACATCTCCTATTCCGACGCGAACAACGTTCCGGCAGGCTTTACCGTGTTCAACGCGGAGCCTCGCAGGCTGGGAGCGGAAATAGCCTCCACCGCGTGGATGAAAAACAGCAACGGGTGGGTGAGGTCGTCCGAAAATATAGAGAACCCGATGAACACCTCGCTCCTGATTGCCCCTTACGTGATCGGGGAGGAGTCAATGGTTGTGGTGCCGGATAGGGATGAACTCGAGTTAAAGGCCTATCACTCGGCCGAGATGCAGCGAATCTTGATCGAGTCGAACCGGGATCTTTTGCAGTGGGAGATATACTATTCTTCGGGTATTCGCGTCCACCGGGAGAGCACCGACATAAGCCTTAACCGGGCTTCTTACCCGGCCGCCCACCTTCCCAGGGGCATCTACATCGTGCGTGTACAGACCGTGGACGGCACGTCCGCCACGAAAAAAGTACTGGTCATGTAACATGAACCTACCCGTTCTGTTCGTTTTCTTCCTTCTCGGCGGGCGCGGATTCTCTCGCCTTGTCCATCTGCTGCTTCAGGTAGTTTGAAATAATATTGCCGTCGCCTGCCGGCTCTTCCGCGGCCTCCCGTGTCAGTTCTTGCAGGGAATCCTCTTCCGCGGGGTTGTCGGCTTCTTCTTCGGGCAGCGGAACCGTTTTCTGTCCCACGATCAGTTGATCGCCAACCCCGATACGCGACGACCGCAATCCGTTCCACGATTGCAATTGCGATACGCCCACGTTATTCTGTCGCGCGATCTTGCCCAGTGTGTCGCCTTTTCGCACCCGGTAGTAGGTATTCACCGTTGAGGTATTCCCCCCGGTGTTCGCTTGTGCTAACTGCACTTCATTTGTTTGCGTTTGGGGGGTGACTACCGGCCGTTTCCCAACGACCAAGCGCTGACCGATCTTCAGCCTGTCCGATCGCAACCCATTCCACGACCTCAGGCGGGCCACGGATGTGCCGTTCCTGCGCGCGATGGTGGACAAGTTGTCGCCACTTTTCACGCGATAGATAACATCTTCGCCGTCGGTGGTCCCGGCTCCATCCAAGGTAAGGGTTCGATGCGTGAAGTAACGGTCCCGGTCGTAGTTCATGATGGAATCATTTTGATCGACAAACGCGTACATCTTCTCCGAAGGAAGCACCAACGCGTAAGGCTTGTAATTTCCCGGGACGATATCTTTTTTAAACTGCGGGTTTAGCCTCCTCAGCTCTCCGACCGGCACGCCCAGCACGCCGGCGATCTGCTCGAAGTGTATCTGTTCATTCACGTGAATGGTATCCAAGGCGGCACCGGTTGTGTCGAACAGGTGGGCCGGGCATATCTGGTGCTCCGCGTGATAATGCATGATATAGTTTGCCGCGATGAACGCGGGCACGTATCCTCTTGTCTCCCGGGGGAGGTTATAATATATCTCCCAGTAATCCCGTTTTCCCCCGCTCCGGGCGATGGCCTTGTTCACGTTTCCCGGGCCGCAGTTATACGCGGCAATCACCAGGTTCCAATCGCCGTAAATAGCATAGAGGTCCTTCAAGTAGAGCACCGCCGCCTCGGTAGCTTTATACGGGTCGCGCCGCTCGTCCACGAGGCTGTTCACCTCCAAGCCGTACCCCTTCCCGGTCCGTAACATGAATTGCCACAGCCCGGTGGCGCCTACCCTCGAGACAGCCGCGGGGTTGAGGGCCGATTCGATCACGGGAAGGTATTTCAACTCAAGCGGGAGGCCGTGCTTATCCAACGCGGCCTCGAACATGGGAAAGTAGTACTCGCCAAGGGCCAACATGTAACTCACTTGCTCTCTCCTTCGATTGGCGTACATATCAATGTGAGAACGCACTACCTGGTTGTATGAAAGTTCCATCTCGGTAGGCATCCGATACAGGCGATTGATATATACCGTGTCAGGAAACACCACGTTCTGCCCTTGCTTGCAATCGGGGCTGTCCTTCGACAAGTCGAGCTGCCACGCCCGTAACAGGTCGCCCAGGTTTTCCCGCATGCTCTCCGGGTACACGATGGCACTATCCGTGATCGCGTCTCGGGGCGGTTCCAGATTCTCTTGCGCGAAGAGTGCCACGTTCACGCTGATCCAAACAAGTACCGGTAAAATACTTTTCTTCATACGATTGCTATTTTTTAAAACCGGAAACTCCACTGTAACCCGTAGGAGTTTCTCCTGTAAGGCGATGCATCATCCCCCCATATGGCCGGCTCTACGCGTAAGGACAAGTCGGGGCTCATGTCAAAATCGAACAACTGCGCGTCCACGTAGGCATCCACCATTGCCAGCAGGTACCACCCCACCGTGAGTATGATGCTCAAGTCCCTGTAATGCCTGTAATAATCTTTTCGCTGCTGCAAAACACCAGTAAGCCATTGTTGGTCCACTGACTCGGGGTCCATGCCGTACGGCAGCAAGTCGTGCCAATGGTGATCATTCTCAGGATTCTCGTCCATGATAGATTTGTACCCTTCCAAGTAATCACGGTAATAGCCGTGGTTCCAAGTAATGGCATAGGTGAAACCAACAAAGCCGCCATAGACAATAGGCAGCTTCCAATATTTACGATTATATATCTGTCCCAACCCCGGGAATATAGCCGAGTAGATGACGGCCTTGGTGGGATTGGGCTTGAAGAGATGAGCGGGTGCGAACAAAGCATCGGAAGAGGTAGCCAGAAGCACGCTATCTACTTTTTTCTCCACCGAGTCATTCCGCGCGCCCGCGCCCTCCACCACGATCAGGGTATCCGGAGGAGCCATACCGGAAGGAGCGGTAGAGATATTCAACGTATCTACTGCATCCCGCGGCACGAGCACGGGAACGGTATCCTGAAGTGCCCGGGCCGTATCTTGTTGTACATGGGAGGTGTTATCGAGCAGCCCGGCGACACCCGGGTGGGGTCGCGGGGAGTTCCCCCGTGCCTGAGCGCTGGCAACTTGAAAAGACGCGTAGAATATCAGCGCCGCGATAACCATTCCGGCAACCCTTCTCATGCGTGGTTTACTTTTTCATTTTATCGAACATCACGATGATCCGCTCCAAATCCTCGGGCGAATCAAACGGGATGGTAATCCTCCCTTTCCCTTGCTTGGTGTAACTGAACTTCACATCCGTCTGGAAGTAGGAAGATAGGTGCTGCTGCAACACGTCGAAACCTCCCGGCATCCCCGTTCTCTCGGACGCGGTACCGCGGCGAGGTTTCTTATTCTCTCCCGTGGCAGCCTCACCGGGTGGTTTCTCCTCGACCACCTCTCGCACCATCGCCTCCACGTTTCGTACCGACAGGCCATCCTGCAAGATCCGATTATAGAGGGATAGTTGCGTAACGGGATCGTTCATGGTGACCAGCGCGCGCGCGTGCCCCATTTCAATTTTCTTGTCTTTGACTCCCATTTGCACTTCGGCCGGGAGCTTTAACAGCCGGAGGTAGTTGGCCACGGTAGCCCGTTTTTTCCCTACCCGCTCGCTCAATTGCTCTTGCGTGAGCGATAACGTATCGATCAGCTTTTGGTAAGCCAGCGCGATCTCGATGGAGTTGAGGTCTTCCCGTTGAATATTTTCTATCAGGGCCATCTCCATCGTCTCGTCATCATCTACCGTCTTTATATAGGCCGGGATGGAAGTCCTGCCCGCCATGAGCGAGGCACGGTATCGCCGTTCACCGGCGATGATTTGGTATGTTCCGTCGTCTAACTTACGGAGCGTGACGGGTTGGACCAGCCCGATGGACCGGATGGAAGCAGACAACTCTTGCAACGCCTCTTCGCTGAATGCCCGTCTCGGCTGATCGGGGTTAGGGACTATTTTATCGAGTTCCACCTCGCTGATGGAAGAGGAACCTTGTGTTTCACCGTCATTAAAGGTAATCAGCGCGTCTAATCCTCTTCCCAATGCATTCTTTTTCGCCATAATCTATATCGATAAGAATTACAAAGTTAGGAATTTTTCTCGACCAGCTCTTGCGCGAGTTGCATGTAATTGATCGCGCCTCGTGAACCGGCATCGTACATTAACGCGGGTTGCGCGTAACTTTGTGATTCGCTGAGGGTGATATTACGTTGGATAACCGTGGTGAACACCAGCTCTTTGAAGTGGTGCTTTACCTCCTCGTATATCTGGTTGTGAAGCCTCAAGCGCGAATCATACATCGTGAGCACGAACCCTTCTATCTCGAGCCTTCTATTTAATTTAGACTTGATGATCTTAATGGTATTCAGCAACTTGCTTAGCCCTTCGAGCGCGAAATACTCGCACTGCACCGGTATCATAACGGCATCGGCCGCGGTGAGCGCGTTCACCGTAATGATACCCAGCGAAGGGGAGCAGTCGATGATGGTGTAGTCGTAACCCTCCTTCACCGGATGCAGCAGGTCGCGGAGTCTTTTCTCCCGGTTATCCATTTGCACCATCTCCACTTCGGCTCCAACCAGGTTGATATGCGACGGGATGATATCAATGTCGTCAAACGGGGTGCGATGCACCGCCTCCCGGGGGGTGCACTTCCCGATCAATCCCTCGTAAATGGTATTCTCCACCTTCTTGATATCAATCCCCAGCCCGGAGGAGGCGTTGGCCTGCGGGTCGGCATCCACCACCAACACCTTTTTATCGAGCGCCGCGAGAGACGCGGCCAAGTTGATGGCGGTAGTGGTCTTTCCCACCCCCCCCTTCTGATTGGCTAAAGCAATGATTCTACCCATAGTTTCTTTCTAACAGTCAGCGCCCTCTCTCTTTTTAAAAATTGAAAGGGCACTCTTTTGGTGGCAAAAATAATTAATAAATCGGCGCACGCCGCGTTAATTATTCAAAACGTTTGCTTTTTTGTTGATAAGTCAGTGAAAAAAACGCCTTGCGGGCTTATTCCCAACTATAATCGGCATCTTTCCCGTTTTTTTCCAAGAGGTTATCCCGCTCGAAGAAAAATTGGGACTCCCCGAACGCGGGCGCCAATTCATCAAACCACGAAGCATTGGGATCGTACTTCGCGAAAAAAGGAATATCTACCAGCTCGGGGTTGCGGCATTGAATAAAACGCAACACGAACACCTTCTCGCCTTTCACCTCGGTCACGCCTAACACCTGTACTTTTCCCGGATCGGCGCTCATGCTGGGTCCCCTTACGGTGCGGCACACGCCGCTCACGCTGCGGTATGCCTCCCGGAAAACGTTCCATGCCCGCTCCAACGGGACCTCGAAGAAAGCTTTGGAGCCGGTATCCCGCGCCACGAACATGTAATAAGGGATGAGTCCTTGGGCCACTTGCTCTTCCCACATATCGGCCCACACCATGGGATCGTCGTTGATGTGACGAAGTAACGGCGATTGGGTACGAATTTGAGCCCCGGTGTTCAGGATGCGCGCGATCGCCTGCTTCACCGCGTCGGTACGCAACTCCACGGGATGGTTAAAATGGGCTTGAAAGGCCAGCTTTTTCCCTGCCTTGTTCACCTTCTCGAACAACCGGAGAATATCGTCGGCATCCTTGTCGGTCAGGAACCGGTACGGCCAATACGCCAAGGTCTTTGTCCCGATACGAATGTTCCGGATATGGTCGAATTCCTTGGTCAACAACGGTTCGATATACGCGGCCATGATGTTTGTTTTTGCTGTTAACGGGTCGCCCCCCGTGAAGAGCACGTCGGTCACCTTGGGATGTTCCAGCAAATACTTGTGCAAAAGATCGGCCTCTTTCATCGCGAACTTCAACTCGTTCATCCCGGAGAACTGGGGCCACCGGAAACAGAAGGTGCAGTACGCGTGGCAAGTTTGTCCTTGGCTGGGAAAAAAGAGCACCGTCTCGCGGTACTTGTGTTGCATGCCGTGCAACTTTATATCGTCGATCATGGGCACGTTATGCGCTTGTCCCGCGGGGTTGGGATTAAGCTGCATCCGAATATCGTATACCTTCTTCTTTAATGCTTCGTCGTCTTTTTGATCGAGCAGCCTTTTCACTTCCCGGTAGTTGTCTTCGGACAGCATCTCCCGCCGGGGGAAGGTGAGCGTGTAAATGGGATCATCGGGCACGTTATTCCAATCGATCAGCTGCTCTACCACGTAGTTATTCGACTTGAAGGGTAACACCTGCCCTACCACACCGATCGCTTCCCGCTCTTCGGGCAAAAGCGCGTTCAGCTGCGGCAAATCATTGTAGTTTCTTAAAATGAAATTCCTGTATCTTGTAACTTCCATATTCATATTATTCTTGATGTATTATTAAAAAAACAGATGAACCACAGGGAAAGGAGGGGGAGTCCGCGGAACGGAAAAAAGGGGGCTATATGCAGTTCTAAGAAAACAAAAATAAGGCAATTGCATGAAAAGGACAACCAAATTAAAACATTTTTACTTTTTTAAAGAAATAGAAGAGCAGATTGACGGTTTTCGATCCATTTTGGGAGAAAGTTTTCAGAAAAACACGACATATATAAATATAATGATTACTTTTGTAGCCTGATGAAAGGAAAATTTTCACATATACACTGTCTCGCGGCATCGTTATTCCTCCGACGATGCTTCTGAAACGTACGGGAACGCTCGCTTCCTGTACCCTCCTCCCCGTGTTATATTTATTTGCCGGACGGCAACGCTAAAAAAACCATCTAACTTTTTTGTTTTAGGAATGAACGTAAAAATTCATATAGCTAACAGCAGCTACGTAGGTTACGCGCAAGAAATTTGCGATTTGATTTACGAGTCGGCACAAGCGCGCGGCACCGGGATCGCCAAGCGTAGTGCCGAGTACGTGGCTGAAAAAATGAACAGCAAACACGCGGTGATTGCCCTCGATGGCGATCGGCTCGTGGGATTTTCTTATATCGAGACGTTTAGCCACAAACGATTCGTGGCAAACTCCGGGCTGATAGTACATCCCGACTACCGCGGGCTGGGATTGGCAAAGAAAATCAAACATAATATCTTTGATCTTTCGCGCAAGCTCTATCCCAACGCCAAGATATTTAGCATCACTACCGGGCTGGCCGTGATGAAAATGAACTCCGACTTGGGCTTTAAGCCGGTTACCTTCTCGGAGTTGACCGACGACGAGGAGTTTTGGAAAGGATGCCAGGGGTGCCGTAATTACGATATCTTGCAGCGCAATAACTTCAAGATGTGCCTTTGCACCGGCCTGCTTTACGATCCCAAGGCCCAGCCCGCGCAGCATCAGGCGAGCACGTTCGCGAAGAAAGTGGTGAAACCGGTTATCAAGGTAAGGAAACCAAATAAAATACATAAAAAATGAAGCAAAAAGTAGTTTTAGCATTCAGCGGCGGCCTCGACACGTCGTTCTGCGTACCTTGGCTAATAAACGAGAAAGGGTTGGAAGTGCACACGGTGATTGTTAACACCGGCGGCTTCTCCGACGAGGAGGCCGCGGCAATCGAGGAAAGAGCCCTGAAACTGGGTGCCACGACACATACCCACGTGGACGCGGTGGAAGATTATTACAGCCGCGGCATCAAGTACCTCATTTTCGGCAATGTGTTAAAAAATAACACATACCCTCTTTCGGTCAGTTCCGAACGATTCTTCCAAGCGATGGCGGTGCTTGACCACGTGAAAAAGGTGGGAGCCGATTACGTGGCACACGGCAGTACCGGGGCAGGGAACGACCAAATACGGTTCGACCTGGTCTTCGAAGTGCTGGCCCCCGAGGTGAAAATCATGGCTCCCATCCGGGAGTTATCTCTCTCGCGCCAACAGGAAATCGACTACCTGAAGGAGAAGGGCTTTGACTCCTCGTGGGAGAAATCGAAATACTCCATCAACCAAGGGATCTGGGGCACCAGCGTGGGTGGCGTGGAGACGTTGAAGTCGTCCGGCGTGCTGCCCGAGGAGGCATACCCGTCACAAGTAACAAAGCAAGGTTCGGAACGGATCACCCTCGGGTTTGAAAAAGGGGAGCCCACTTCTTTAAACGGTGAAAAGATGCGGCCGGTGACACTCATCCGGAAGCTCCACTACATCGCGTCGAAGTACGGCATCGGCCGCGACGTGCACGTGGGCGACACCATCATCGGCACCAAGGGACGGGTCGCGTTCGAAGCGCCATCCCCCCTCATCATCGTGAAAGCGCACCACCTGCTGGAAAAGCACGTGCTCACCAAACAGCAACTCTACTGGAAGGATCAGCTCTCCAACTGGTACGGCCAACTCATGCACGAGGCACAGTACCTGGAACCGGTGATGCGAAACATAGAGACCTTCCTTGACGACACCCAACAGTTCGTCACGGGCGAGGTGCAGGTAGAACTACGCCCCTATCATTTCTCGCTGCTGGGTTGCTCGAGCGAGTACGACCTGATGAGTTCCCGGTTTGGCGAGTATGGCGAGACCAACAAGTCGTTCACCGGGGAAGATGTAGTAGGCTTCACGAAAGTGATTTCCAACCCGTTAAAGATTTATTACACAATACACGACAATGATTAATGTTAGTATAGCCGGCGGAACCGGGTACACCGCGGGAGAACTGCTCCGTATCCTGCTTCGCCATCCCGATGTACATATCGAGTCGGTCATCAGCACCACCTCCGCGGGGACGCCGGTGGCGGAGATGCACCGCGACTTGATCGGGGAAACGGATTTGGTCTTCACCGACCGGTTTAATAACCCCGACGTGATCTTCCTCTGCCTGGGGCATGGCCTATCGCGTGCGTTTTTGCAAGAGAACGAGCTGCCCGCGCACTGCAAGGTGATCGACCTCGGCAACGACTTCCGGAACGAACCGCGGTTTGGTGACCGGGAGTTCGTGTTCGGCCTCTGCGAAGCGAACGGCGACCAGGTACGTCAAGCCAACAACGTGGCCAACCCGGGCTGCTTCGCGACCACCATCCTGCTGGCATTGCTGCCACTGGCATCAAAGAACCTGCTGCAGGACGAGATCCACGCGCACGCCATCACCGGCTCTACCGGCGCGGGCAAGCGGCCGGGCGAGACGACCCACTTCAGCTACCGCGACAGCAACGTATCGGTCTACAAGCCGTTCACGCACCAGCACCTGGAGGAGATTCAACACACGCTCGCCGGGGCGGGCAACGACGACCTGCCGCAAATCAACTTCGTGCCCATGCGGGGAGATTTTACCCGCGGTATCTTCGCGAGCGTCTACACCAAGTGGGACGGATCCCTCTCCGAAGCCGAAGCAATCGCCCTCTTCAAAGAGTATTACCGGTCGTCGCCCTTCGTCTTCGTTTCCGACGCGCCCATCAGCCTGAAAGAGGTGGTGAACACCAACAAGGGGCTGCTGCACGTGGAGTTTCACAATGGCTACATCCATATCACCTCCATCACCGATAACTTGGTGAAAGGGGCATCGGGACAAGCGGTACAGAACATGAACCTGATGTTCGGACTGGATGAAACCACCGGACTGAAACTGAAGGGGAGCGTGTTTTGATGTGAGGATTTGATGATGTGATGATTTAACGATTTTGAAATAAAATGAATTTATTTGACGTATATAGCTTGTGGCAAATAGAGCCGGTACGGGCAAAAGGATGCCGGGTATGGGACAGCGAGGGCAACGAGTACCTCGACCTGTATGGCGGCCACGCCGTCATCTCTATCGGGCACTCCCACCCCCATTATGTAAAATTAATACAGGAGCAGGTCGCCAAGATTGGCTTCTACTCCAACTCGGTGCTAAATTCGTTGCAAACGGAACTGGCCGGGAAACTGGGCGAACAATCCGATTATCCCGATTACTCGCTCTTTCTCTGCAACTCCGGCGCGGAAGCCAACGAGAACGCATTGAAGGTGGCTTCCTTCCATACCGGCAAAAAACGAGTGATCGCCTTCAAGGAGGCATTCCACGGGCGTACCTCCGGCGCGGTGGCGGTGACAGAGAACCCGGCCATACATGCCCCCTTTAACAAAGGGCACGAGGTTACTTTCATCCCACTGAACGATATTGCCGCGGTGGAGGCAGAACTCGCCCAAGGGGATGTGGCGGCGGTCATCATCGAGGGTATCTTGGGTGTCGCCGGGATCATCACGCCGGATAACGATTTCTTGCAACAGCTGTCCGCCCTATGCCGTCAAAACAACACACCCTTGATCCTCGACGAGATCCAGTCGGGCTACGGCCGCACCGGTCAATTCTTTGCCCACCAGGCCGCTGGGATACGGCCCGACCTGATTACCTTGGCCAAGGGCATGGGCAACGGGTTCCCCATTGGCGGGGTGCTCATCTCGCCCGATTTTGAGGCGAAAAAAGGAATGCTCGGCACCACCTTCGGGGGCAACCACCTGGCATGCGCGGCTGCCATAGCGGTACTCGACGTGATGAAGGAGGAATCGCTGGTAAACAACGCGAAAGAGACTGGGAACTACCTGAAAGAGGAACTGGACAAGATAACGGGTATCGACGAGATCCGCGGCCGGGGACTGATGCTGGGTATCCCGCTATCGGCAGAATTCGCGTCGGTACGTGACAAACTTCTCTTTGAAAGCCGTATCTTTACCGGCGGGGCTAAAAATAACACGATGCGGTTATTGCCTCCCCTATCGATTTCGAAAGAAGAGATCGACCATTTTATTGCCGAGCTGAAAAAGAAAACGAACTGACATCCGGTCACGACGGGATGCCTCCATCACGAGGAGGAGCAACCTTTCCACGCCGTGATCGATAGTAAGACTTTTGAAAATCGATAATAACGCCCTTTATAAAATGAGAAACTTCACATCCGTACACGACATAGGCGACCTGAAAGAGGCGCTTGCGAAAGCAAAGTTCGTGAAAGAGAACCCGTTTGTAGATCAGGAACTGGGCAAGAACAAGACCCTGTTGATGATCTTCTTCAACTCGAGCCTCCGCACCCGGCTGAGCACCCAGAAAGCAGGCATGAACCTCGGGATGAACGTGATCGTGCTCGACATCAACCAAGGTGCCTGGAAACTGGAGACCGAGCGGGGGGTGATCATGGATGGCGACAAACCGGAACATATCCTCGAGGCCATCCCGGTGATGGGAGCCTATTGCGACGTGATCGGGGTACGCTCATTCGCACGGTTCGAGGACAAGGAACACGACTACAACGAGGTGATCCTGAACCAGTTTATCCAACATTCCGGCAAACCGGTCTTTAGCATGGAAGCGGCTACCCGCCACCCGTTGCAGAGCTTTGCCGACCTGATCACCATCGAGGAGTATAAAGAAACCGAGAAACCCAAGGTGGTGCTCACTTGGGCTCCCCACCCACGCGCCTTGCCGCAAGCAGTCCCCAACTCGTTTGCCGAGTGGATGAACGCGACCGACTACGAGTTTGTGATCACTCATCCCGAAGGGTACGAGCTGGACGAGAAATTTGTCGGCAACGCCACCGTTGAATATAACAAAGAGAAAGCGTACGAAGGGGCCGATTTCATTTACGCGAAGAACTGGGCGGCGTACCAAGATCCCAATTATGGGAAGATCTTGAGCACCGACCGGTCGTGGACAGTGGACACTAAAAAAATGGCGCTGACCAACAACGCGCGCTTCATGCATTGCCTGCCGGTGCGCCGCAACATGATCGTGAGCGACGAGGTAATCGAGAGCCCGCGCTCCATCGTGATCCCCGAAGCCGCGAACCGGGTGGTATCGGCACAAACGGTACTGAAAGATATTTTGTTGGGAACGTAACTAATGTGCCAATAAGACTAATGTGCCAATGTGAATAATTAATGTGATGATTCGATGATGTGATGCGATGATGTGATGATGTGGTAATTCACTGTTTAAAATCAACAAATCGCCCCATCATCAAATTTACTAATCAACTCGATGATTTAATAATGAGTAAAAAAGAGACCCTCTCGATCGTTAAAATCGGGGGAAATATAGTGGATGCCCCGGAAGCATTGGACGCGTTCTTAGACGATTTTTATCGGTTGGGAGGACACAAGATTCTCGTGCATGGCGGGGGCGTGATGGCTTCGAAGATGGCCAAACAACTCGGCATTGAAACAAAGATGCTGAATGGCCGCCGAATCACCGACGCGGAAACATTGAAGCTGGTGACCATGGTGTACGCCGGATGGATCAACAAAAACATAGTGGCGCAACTCCAGAAAAGAGGATGCAACGCGATCGGCCTTTCGGGAGCAGATGCCAACACCATCCCGGCAATCAAGCGCTCTCCCGTACCCATCGACTTTGGCTTCGCGGGGGATCCCGACCCCGGTAAAACCAATGCCGCGTTCCTCTCGAGACTGCTCGAAGGGGGTGTCACACCCGTTTTCTGCGCGATCACCCACGACGAGAACGGTTCGCTGCTGAACACCAATGCCGACACCATTGCCAACACGATAGCCACTGCTTGTTCCCGCCTGTACCAAACAATCCTCTATTACTGCTTCGAGAAAGAGGGGGTCCTTAAAGATTTGAACAATCCCGATAGCCTGATACCGGCGATGCACCGGGACGAATACGAGGTATACAAGCAACAACATATTATTGTCGACGGCATGATCCCGAAACTGGATAACGCTTTCAAAGCAATTGAAAGCGGCGTATCGGAAGTAATAGTCCTCCACGCAAAAAATATCTTGAACGGCAAGGGGACGGTGCTGAGTTAATGTGCTAATGAGACTAATGTGCCGATGAGACTAATGTGATTAATTGATTTAAGGATTTGATGATTTGATGATTTGAATTTGGAGTATTGAATCCGAAGTATTGCAAATTAAATGAATAAATACACACGAAACGCGACTGAACTATTGCGAAAACTGGTTGCCATACCATCGTTTTCCGGCGAAGAGAACGCCCGGGCCGATTTCCTGACAGAATACTTCAAGGCACAGGGGATTGATCCGGAACGGATTGGGAACAACCTGGTGTTTCGCCAACCGCGCCTCTACGCATCCAAGCCCACACTGATGCTCAACTCGCACCTCGATACCGTCCAACCGAACATGGGATACACCTTTGATCCGTTTAACGCCCCTATTTCCGACACACGTGTAAATGGGCTGGGTAGTAACGACGCGGGAGCAAGCGGGGTATCGATGATGCAAGCGTTTCTTCATTTCCACGAAAAAGA
>JBBACU010000003.1:0-24408 GCA_041656815.1 Proteiniphilum sp. | reverse complement strand
AGTAAAACATACTTGTATATTAAATTAAAATGGTATACTTTTGGATTGAAATACTGGTATACTTTTGGGGTGAAATAAACAAAAAAAATACAAACAGTTAACTTCAGAACAAAGGTACGCGATTTATTTAGGTATAAAAAATGGTGATAGCCAGCGAACCATTGCAGAGTCCATAGGAGTCAGTCCTTCAACGGTGTCCAGGGAACTGGGTCGTAACAAGAAGAAACATGGAGGTTACTCCTGGCGCTTGGCTCACGAGATGGCACAAGAGAGAAAGGAGCGTTTGCCCGGGAACAGGGACACCCCGGAGTGGATCAAACAGAAGGTGTTCCGGCTTGTCCGTGATGAATGGTCTCCCAAGCAGATCAGCGGCTATTTGGAGAAATACAAGCAAATCCGGGTTTCCCACGAGACCATTTACAAGTGGATCCGGGAGGACAAAATAGCCGGGGGTGACCTTTACACGCATTGCCGCCACAAGCTCAAGCACCGCAAGAGACCGGTGGGGTCGGTCAAGGGCATCCCCAACCGGAGAAGCATCCGGGAAAGGCCCGTGGAGGCCGACGGGAGCCGGTTCGGTGACTTTGAAATGGACACGATAATAGGAGCCAATCAATCGGAGGTGATCTTGACGGTAACCGAAAGGAAAACGAACCTGGTAATGACCAGGGAACTGCCCCGGGGCAAGGACTCCAAGGAGGTGGCAAAAGTGCTTGCTAACATGCTGCTACCCTACAAGGATATAATAAAGACCATCACCACGGATAACGGTACGGAGTTCGCCGGCCATGAAATGATAACTAAAAGACTGGGAGTCCCCGTATATTTTACAGACCCCTATTCATCGTGGCAAAAAGGAGCGATTGAAAATGCGAATAAACTCATCCGGCAATACATCCCCAAGGGGGCATCATTCAAGGACTATCCCCCGGGGAGATTAAAGCAAATACAGCATAAATTGAACAATCGACCAAGAGAAAAATTAAGCTTCAGCACACCAAAAGTTGAGTTTTACAAACAATTAATGTAAATTGCACTTGCTGCTTGACTCTGCTTGCCGGTAAAATGTTTATCCGCACTTGGTTTTGTCGTTTTTTAAGTTAAAGGCTTACATGGAAATTGTTTCTTTGAGTATAAAAGTATATCTTTAGATCATTAAACAGTTGTATTAAGTTTTTCAGGAGACATATCTTTTCCATTTTATTACATTACCATATGAGAGAATGGTGCCTAATATTATTATCCTGCTTGTGGTCAAGCCATCTTTTTGGGCTTTCCCAAGATTTAGACTCGTTATTGAGCGAACTGGATAGAGTTATTTTAGAACGTGAAACGTATTCATCCAGTAAAGAGGCAAAGATTGCCACATACAAGCAAGCGAAAAAATTTACAAGGGATACAGCCGAACTAATAAATATTAACCGGGGTATTATCCAAGAATATAGTAGTTTTATCTGTGACTCCGCTGAGCATTACACCATTGAAAACCTGTTGCTAGCCGAGAGTATCAATAACAAGGAAGTCCAAATAGAATCTCTTTTGCAATTATCTTATTTCTACTCGTTGTCGGGGTTGTTCTTACAAGCCAGTGATATTTTTAACCGGCTGGATTATGACCATTTATCCGATACCCACAAAGCACGGTATTGTTGGAACCATATCCGGTATTTCGAGAATCTCATTTTCTACACCAATGATTCAAGGTATTCCCAACATTATGAAGAACAAAAAGAAGCATACAGGAACAAAGTCATTGGCCTCGTGGAAGAGGGTTCGGAAGAGTATAATAAAGAGTTGATTCATAAGCTCCAATCCGAGGGGCTATTTACTGAAGCGGAAGAGCTGTTATTATCGATTTTTCAAGACCAGAAGCGGGGTACACACGATTTCGCGATGGCAGCCATGAATCTGGCCAAGTTCTACAATCGCGTGGATGATCACGACCAGGAAGAGTACTACTTGCTGATAGCGGCAATTACTGATATCGAGCTGGCGGTTAAAGAAAATGAGGCGCTGCTTTCCTTAGCGGTAAACCTGTACGAAGATGGTGACGTGGATAGGGCTTACGGGTACATGAAGGTAGCGCTGGACGACGCTCTTTTCTATAATGCACGATTTAAAAACTCGGTAATCGCGCGTGTCCAACCCATTATTGAAGACACCTATCTACAAAAAATTTACTCTCAGCAGGAAAATCTACGAAACTACTCGATTCTTACTAGCCTGTTCGCGCTGGTATTGATTATCACGCTGTTTTACCTGTACCTTCAAGTCAAAGCGGTTTCGAAAGCCAGGAAGGAACTTCGAGGCATGAATGAGAATCTATTGCAGTTAAACCGGAATCTTGATGAAGCGAACACCGTGAAAGAACACTATATCGGTTACTTCATGAACCAGTGTTCTGTCTACGTCAATAAACTTCATAAGTTCCGGAAAGATGTAAAAATGAATATAAAAACCGGTCAGGTTAAGAATATAGTTAAACTATCAACGGAGGAATTAGGAAAGGATATTGCTGAACTCCATTCCAACTTTGATAAAGCTTTCTTGGCATTGTATCCAAATTTTGTCACGGAGTTTAATTCTTTGCTTAAAAATGGGGAGGAGTACGTGGTTGAGCCGGGTGAACTGAATAACGAACTTCGGATATTTGCCCTTATCAAGTTAGGAATCACGGATGTAAAACAGATCGCTGACTTCTTGCACTACTCGGTTCAAACCGTGTATAACTATAAAAGCAAAGTAAAAGGGAAAGCAATGACCAAGAGCGACCAATTTGAGGAGACAATCACCCGGATCGGCAATATATCATAACCCGGACGCCATATACTAACCGAGACCGTCCCGCGCACGGCAAGACGGTCTCGATGTTTAATAGGGAGACATGCTTTCTTTCCAAATATTATAATCCAATCATAGACAGGGGCACCCTTATCGCTTTCAACCTGTAATAATACGCGTTAAGCGCTTTCCTTCCGTGCTCATCAAAATAGAAATCTTCCTGGTCACATGCCGCGAAATTGAGGGAGTAAGTCAGCAACAACTCCCGTCGGTCATTCGTGAAATAGGGATGAATAATGGGCGTATAGAAACGCGCCTTATCCCCGTTGATATGCTCTTCTATCTCGTAGACCTTCACCTTGGGTGACCATGGCCCCACGGGCGAAGGCGCGTATGAGAGATAGATGTTTCTTTCATCGGTGCAGAAGAACCCCTGATCCATCGACATCATGACATAAACATCTTCTACTTTACCCACGCTGGTTGTAGCTTTCGATGTGGCAATCGCCTGCTTTGCATCCGGATCCACTGTCCATCCCGATCCATCCCAGAACTCCCAATCCAACATCGGGTCCTCTTCCAGGAATCTTCTTACAAACACGTTGGTTTCAAATCCAAACTGGTCGAGAGACTCATTGCTATAACAATAGACATAACCATCATCACCACGCACCATGCCGTCGGGTCCGCCAACATTCACGGGAGTCTCGCGTTCCACTTTCCACGACGTGCCCTCATCCTGGTGTAACACGTATATGGCAGCGCCGTGGGCTTCAAGCTCACGGCCCTCTCCCGCGTAGATATAGACCTTGTCACCTATTTCCAGTCCCGTGCCGGGCCATGTCCAATGCATGCCGTCGGGTACATCCATCACCTGGTATACCCTATCCGGATGCTTGGTGTCGGGATTCGTGAGCATAGGAGCGTCAGCTGGATTCCAGTTGTCTTTTGAGGGTTGGATAATGATGGAGTTGTTGTACTTGAAGAAGCTATTGCCATTGAGCACATCAGGTCCTAACATCTGCTGGGAATCCCACGCGTCTTCGGTAATCCACAATACCTTTCCATTGTTCGGCCCGTAGGTGAGGGGGATGCTGTTCCCTTGGTCGAAAGCCACGGCTCCCATCCCAGGTTCGTTTCTCCTGAAGAAGTTTTGTACCTCCACATCCCGGTAACTTTCCAAAGCGATATTCTCCAAATGCCATTGCTGGCTTTCGCCTTCCCCTTTCGGTTTGAGTATCGTGACCCCATAACCGGTCGCGTCTGTCACAGATGTCAATAGCAATCCACTTTGCTTATGCGCGATTGCATACAGGCCGTTTCCCTCGTCATCGAGCCTCCATAATTGGAGATCGGGGTTCTCGATGTCCCATTGATCCTGATAGGTGTTAACTCCCTCGTAATCATCCCCATCAGGAGCCGATAGATAGAGCCCGCTAAACATATTCCTTATGCTATAATACCTTGATCCATTTTCTTCGGAATCAAATATCACGTGCCATTTCTGCCATTTTTCGCCATTATTCCATTCTACATCAACTTGGGCGTGATCCCAGTACTTGTCATTGTGGAGAAGATCTCCTTGAATCCCTAACGCGTTATCATTCTCCGCGCTCGTTATGATGTATGCCTGGTAATCGGCGTCCGCAATGGTAAACCTGACAGTCCACGACTGTTCCCTGCCGGAAGCGGAAACCACCGTGTAAGTATATTGTTGATCCGACGAGACATCGATGGCCTCTCCTGACCGGGGAGAAACAGTCGCGCCATTGGCCACATCAATAGAAGGAGAGATCGCGGTTTGATCCACGTATGAGAGGATAGTCAGGCTGACCGTGTGATCGAGATGATTGATCACCTCATTTCCTACCTGCCCATTTTCCACCTTAAACGATTTTATCACGTTACTTGAACTGGGAAGAGGTTTAATTTCACTTTCACATGACACTAACAGGGATATGCACAGTAAAATCCTGCAAAAGCCTATTACCTTTTTTCGAGAAAATTTTGCTACCATAATATCAAAATAGTTTATTGTAAATTAAATTCAAGTTTTCATAGTCGCGCGATTGTAACTAAGACAATGACACTGTCAGCGACACCCTGTTAAAAATGAACCGATAACTTTTTCTTCTCCTCTTGGTTATACTGCTTCAGCAGCAGGTCAACCCCGTTCTTGCACAGATCAAGGCCCACCTCCATCGTAATGGCCTTTTCTTCACCGGGCATCAACGTGAAATAATTATCGTTCATTATCACGGGAAGTATTCGCTCTCCACTTTCCCTGTCTATCAGTCTCAGTCGGTTACCAAAGGCAACGGTGCGGGAATTGTTTTTTATGGTCAGGCTTACCATCCCTTTCCCATCATTCTGATCCGTTGTCCGGTCGGCAATGGTTACTGAAAGGTCAGCCTCGGGAAGTTTGTTCAGATCTGTATAATCCAACTCATTCTCTCCGTTCCGCCAATAAAAATTCTCGGAAATCATATTTCCCTCAGTATCTTTCAATGTGAGAACAATAAAATGAAGCGGCGTCAATGGATCCTCTTTCCGGTCGCCTTCATTATTGAAATTGAGTCGAAAAGCCTCTTTCAAATTGGCAGATGGCACATCCAACCGCGCGGAACTGGCAAATGATGCTACCTCTTTGCCATCTAAGTCATAAACGCGCGCGGATGCGATCACCCCGTTCATATCTTCGGAAGAGGAGTTAATGACCTTGACACTGTTATTGGAGGCATTCCACTGGATGTGGTGTGGTTCGCATGCTTTTTTGGCACCCCAGTAAGCCCCCGAGGCATCGTAGTAATAATCGTAGGTTTGCCAGACAAAAGAAGGGTATGCCGACTGGCTCATCCAAATCAGGATTCCGGTGGCATCGTTCCACATCTTGTCGTTCCACGCCTCGTACATCCCCTTCATCACTTCGATATTCAGGAACTGCGCCTTTTCACAAAACTCCTCCAGGCTGCCGGACTCTCCAAACTGCTCATTCACTGATTTTTTATAGTTGACAGGATTGGCGTTGGAGGCTTCCTTTCCAAAGAAATGCTTGTTCCATACAGTCTCGTCGTCTTCCTTCAACTGCTCATCGGTAGGCAACGGCCAGAGCTGGTCTTCCGGGATAAACATCTTCACACTTTCATATATCGGGAAAGTGGTTGTGCCGATCTCGGTACGCAGGCCGTACCCCCGGTCGTTTCCATAGGGATAAGGAGGGTTGTTCCAGGCAAGGTTGCTGCCGGAATTCTCCACATGGTCCTTTGGCGGCCGGTTGCCCCACCACCCGCTGCCCGACAAACCATCCTGGTTGGATGACGACTTGTACATCCTGTCGTTATGGTCTTCCGACCCTATTATTCCCCTGAGATAATGATCCAGTTCGGGGGAGGGATAGGTCTCGTTGGCGCCACACCACAGCGCTATCGAGGGGTGATTTCTCAAACGTCTTACCTTGTCCAGTGCATTTTGCTTGAAATGCTCCTTATTATCCACATCGTTATAGGAGAAATATATCCAGAAATCGTCCCACACCATGATCCCATACCGGTCACAATATTTGTAGAACGCGTCATCGGTCACACAGCCGGTCCACAAGCGGATCATATTATAATTCATATCTTTGTGCAGGCGGATCTTCTGCTCATATTCAGCATCGGTGGTACGAAGCAGGTACTCGCTCATGCCCCAGTTTCCTCCCTTGATAAAAAGCTTCTGCCCGTTGATATAAAAAGTCATCACCGGCCATCCGGCCACATTTCGCTCGAAACGGTATTCATATTGCCGGATGCCAAAAGATATCTCCCGGCTATCGGTCACTTTTTCATCCACTTCGCACTTCACTTCACAGGTATACAGGTTGGGATCTCCATAACCATTCGGCCACCAGAGTTTTGGTTCTTTTACAATCAGCTCCTCAAATTGTTTCCGGTTCATATACACCTTGCCGACTTCTCCCGCATCGAGCGATATATTCTGAGAAATCTGAATGTCACCCGGCTGTATTGTAATGGTCACCTTTGCCTCTTTCTTTTCTTCCGAGGTATTATTTATCGCCGTTTCGAAAGCCAGGTACGCGATATCATTCGATTCCAGTTGGGAACGGATCCAAGGGTCTTCCATAATGACCTCGCCGGTCACCTGAAGATACACCTTTCCGGTGATGCCATTCAACCTTCCCGGCACATAAGGCATCCAGTCCCATCCCGCAGCAGCGAGGTAAGTGGGGCTGGATGTGATTCCGAATGGCTCCTGCGCATCCCTCGTCTTTTTCTGATCGGCGTCATGGATCAAAACGGCTATCGCGTTTTTTCCCGACTTGTCAAGCAAGTCCGTCACGTCAAATTTCGAACGCAACATGTGTCCGCTCACATCCCGGGTGGATGTGTCGGTGCCGGAAATCTTTTTGCCGTTAAAGTAAAAATCGGCATATCGGTTCGTATTGTCAAAATGCAGCCATACGCGCTCACCTTCCTCAATGGATGGCGGTGTAGTGAATTCCGTCCTGTACCAGAAGGGACGATTGTAAAAAGACTCGTCTACCCGGTAAATATTATCCGCGTAATTGGGGTCTTTTTCCAGTCCGGCCTCCACATAGGCTGTAAAGACAACACCGGGCACAACCCCTTCCACATGATCCTTCATCTGAAAACCGGGTGTGGAAACTTCAAATCCCGATTGTTTCACCTCCGCTTCCGGCTTTAGTTCCCACCTGATCCCGGGATTGGAACTGTCTAACGCGAACGTCCTGTTTCGCGCGTGGGTATTGAAAAACAAAATCGATATGATCCAGATTACCAGAGGAATTGTTAGCTTTTTCATAAAAATCAAGTGTTTGTTGTTTTATTTTCGAGACACGGAATAAGGGCGATCTTCGTGGCCGGTTCCCCGTTCCTTGTTGGGCCTGTCGCTCATCACGAAGGTCAGTTTTCCCCCCTCCGCGATGTCGGCATAGGTGATCCAGCTCTTGGAAAACTCCACCCCGTTTAATGAAGCGGACTCTATATAGACATTCTCGGGACTGTTATTCTTTGCTTCTATGACGAACTGTTTCCCATCTTCAAGCGTGATCGTCGCTTTTTCAAACAGCGGGCTTCCCAGCACGTACTGGTCGGTACCTGGGCAAACACTGTAAATACCCAGTGCGTTTAGCACGTACCACGACGAAAGGCCTCCCTGGTCTTCATCTCCCGGGTACCCTTGGGGTGAAGCGTTATAGAGTTGTGTCATCACCTTACGCACGCGTTCCTGCGTTTTCCAAGGCGCTCCCGCGTAGCTGTACAGGAAGGGAACATGCTGGCAGGGCTGGTTGCCGTGCGCGTACTGTCCCATATCGGCGGCAAGCATCTCTTTTATTTCGTGGATCACATCCGGGTAAGCTCCTTTGTCGAACTCATTGGTGCCGGTGAAGAAGGTGTCCAGGCGGGCAATGAATTTTTCCTCGCCCCCCATTAACCCGATCAGGCCTTCCACGTCGTGGAATACCGACCAGCTGTATTGCGCGGAGTTCCCTTCGGTAAACGGGTTGCCCCACCGGTACGGGTTGAACTCGTCGAACATCCAACTGCCATCGGGGTTTCTGCCGCGCATGTATTCCGTTTCGGGATCCCAGAGATTCTTGTAGTTATAGATGAGCCGGCCGAAAATCTCCTCGTACTTTTTGTTGCCGGTCTCTTTTGCCAGATAATAGGCGCACCAGTCGTTGTACGCGTATTCGATGGTTTTGGCCGCGCTCTCGCTCACGTCAGAAGAGATGTATCCCTTTTCAAAATAGTGCTCATAGCCCTCGCGGCCGCTGGAACCTCTCCAAAAACTCACGTTGGTTATCTCGTGGTAATAGAGCTCCAGCGTCTTTTCGGGATCGAAGTTACGGATTCCTTTTGCCCAGGCATCCGCGAGCAACGAGATGGCGTGGTTCCCAATCATGATACCCGACATTCCGGGGCAGGACCAGGCGGGGAAAAACCCGCATTGTTCTTTGGCATCCAACAACGACTGCATATAGCGTCCCTGCATGGTCGGATGCAGGATATTGGTCAACGGGAATTGCGACCGGAACGTGTCCCAGAATCCGTTGTCGGTATACATGTAGCCCGGGTGCACCTGGGAATCATACGGGCTTCTGTAATAGGGTTCCCCGTCTTCGTTTATGTCGTAGAACTTATGGGAGAACAGGTTGGAACGAAACAGACAGGAGTAAAAAGTCGCTTTATCTTCCTCACTGCCGCCTTCCACTTTTACCCTTCCCAACAATTCATTCCAAAGTTGCCCGGCGGCGTTCTTCACTTCGTCCAGGTTCTTGAAGCTGCCCAGCTCTTGATCCATGGTGAGCTGTGCCTGTTCGGGGCTGATATATGACATTGAGATCTTGACCTGTACCGTGGAACCCGGTTCAAATTCAATGTAAGCGCCTTTCCCGTCTCCTTCATCGGCGCGATTTCGCGGGGCAACCTTGTCTTCCCGATTTTCCCACGTGCCGAACGAGCGGAAGGGTTGATCGAAAGACAGGACAAAGAATCCCTTCATATCTGCCGGAAAAAGAAAGCCGCTGTTCACCCACCCGGTGATCTTTTGCTCCTCGGGCATTATCTCGATACCGCTTGTACCGATATACCCGTCCAGGATCAGGTAGGAATTTTCTGATTCGGGAAATGAAAACCGCATCATGCCTCCTCGCTCCACGGGTGACATCTCCGTGTACACTTGATTTTCCAACTCCACGGCATAATAATGGGGATGGGCTATTTCATTCTCGTGCGAGAAACCGACGGCACGCTCCTCTTCATTCACTCTCAGCGCCCCTGTCTGGGGCATCAGGCTGATGGTCGCGTAATCCCTTACCCAAGGGCTGCACTGGTGGGTCAACTGGAACCCCCGGATGGTGGCGGCCGAGTATTGGTACTTCCATCCATCTCCATTCCTGCCGGTTTGCGCGGAGAACGCGTGCATGGGGTAGGGAACGGCCACGGTAGGATAGGTGTTGCCGTAACTGTAATCGGGTTTCGAATCGGTTCCTTGCAACGTGTTCACGTAGTAAACTAAATCCGCCTCTTTGTTTTTAACCGGTGAGCAGGCGACCAAGCTAATCAGGATCAATGTGATAATTGTTCTCATATTGTTTCTTTTTTTTATATTCCCCAGTTCATATTGGGTTCCGGGCCCATATCGACTTCCAACATTCCCCCGGATATTATTTCATCATAATTCAGATAGCATCTATCAAGCGGTTCTCCATTCAGTTTCGCGCTTTGAATATATACGTTCCTTTCCGAATTGTTAGTAGCTTTGATTGTAAATGAATTTCCGGAAGCATACTCCTTATCCAGTTGGATGGTTATTTCTTCGAAAACGGGACTGCCAATTTCATAACGTAAGTCGCCAGGGCAAACCTGATACAGGCCGATAGCAGCCAGTACATACCAGGCAGACATTTGGCCCACGTCTTCATTTCCTACCAACCCATCCACGCTGTTCTTGTACGCCCGGCGGCAAATTTCGCGCGCCCATTTCTGGGTCAACCAAGGAGCACCCAGCCTGTTGAAAAGAAAAGGCACGTGGTGTACCGGCTCGTTGGCATGATTATAGTAATCGTTCCACATCATATCCTCAGGTACTTTTTCGAAGAACTCGATCAAGTCGGCCAATACTTTTTCGTTTCCTCCCATCAACTCCACCATTCCATCCACATCATGCGGCACAAACCAGCCCTGTTGGTAGGGGTTGCTCTCCACCGTGCCGTACCCATCCTGAAGGCGCCCCCTTTCAGGCCACTCCTGCCAAGTTCCATCCTCATTCTTTGCCCTAAACCAACCGACTTCGCTATCAAATACATTTTTATAACTTTTGGAGAGGGCAAGGTATTTTTCGTAGTCTTCGTGCCGGCCCAGTTCCCTGGCCAATCCAGACATGCACCATTCGGTATAACTCAATTCAAGCGTGTTGGATATGGAAAAATCGCCAATGGCATACCCGGCGCTTCCCGAATCCGACGCGTCGCTGCGAACGGAAAAGCCCAGCTTTTCGTTGCCACTCCTTTCACTGGTGTTGAGCGCGATTTGGTAAGCTTTTTCGATAGCGTAATCATCAATCCCTTTGAGGAAAGCATCGGCAAGCACCGAAATGGCAGGATTTCCAATCATACAGGCGCTGTACGCGTTCAACAGCTCCCACCTCTCAAAATAGCCCTTGCCGCTCTCCTCGGCGAGCGTGACAAGAGATTGGATCATGTCGTTTACAAGTGTGGGGGTAATCAGTGTGTGCAAGGGGAATTGCGCGCGGAACACATCCCAACCGCTGAAAACAGTTCTTTTGGTAAAATTGTCCGATTGGCGGACCACGCCATCTCCACCTATATAATTACCGTTCACATCCTCAAAGATCCTTGGATCTATCATCGTGTGGTACAGGGCAGTGTAAAATATCTTTTTCTCATCGTCATCCCCGCCTTTCACTTTTATTTTTTGCAATACATTATTCCACGCGTCATATGCCTCTTGGTGTACCCGGTCGAAGTCCCAGTCGGGGATCTCTTCCTCCAGGTTTTGTCTGGCTCCTTCAACATCTACAAATGAAATACCGGCTTTAAGGATGATCTCCTCGCCTTCGTAAGATGCAAAATCGGTGAAAAAGCCCAGGTGCTTGCCTTCTATTTCGGTCATCCCGCTTACTACCTTGGCGTTGGCTGCCAACTCCTGATACGCTTCTGATGTGACAACTTCCCGCTTGCGCGCCATATCATCCGGGATTTCGGCGCTCCAAAAGCCATACGCTTCCAACGGCTTGCTGAACTGCGCGTAGAAATAAACCGTGTAATCGGCTTTGCCGTCGCCATTTCCCCAGCCTCCTCCTTCAGGCGGGCATTCCATCCATCCCTCGATTGTATGGTTGTCGACCACCTTTATAAACTGTCGTGTGGATGTTCCTCCAACCCTTCTTGCCAGATCGATTTGAATACGTGATTGCTGATTTTCGGGGAAGGTGAAGCGATAAATACCACTATGGGTGGCTGCCGTAGCCTCTACTTTTATGTCATAGTCATCCAAAAGCACGGAGTAATAACCTGCCGATGCCACTTCATTCTCTTTCGAATAACGGGAACGATACCCATTATCGGGATTCCTCTCGGTGCCTGCCACTGTTTTCAGTTCACCCGTCGCGGGCATGATCAGAAAGTTACCCAAATCGCCATACCAGCCGATACCACTCAACTGGGTCATGGCAAACCCTTCTATGGTAGTGTGTTCATAACTGTAACCCGATCCGTTATCGCCACCGGTAATTGTATTGGGACTACACTGTACCATCCCGAACGGGGTGGCAGCCCCGGGAAAAGTCTTCCCCAGGCCGTGGTAAACTCCCGCCGCATCCACACTGGTGCTGGCACCGATAAAAGGATTTACATGGGAGGCGTAATCATCCTCACTTTTATTATTCTCTGTGCATGAAGAATGCGCACACACTAATAACAAGAGTATTAACGGGTAATATTTATTCATCATCATCATTTTTATATTTCCACATCGATTAACCGCAATGTCACGAAGCCGAATTGGGGTAGGGTTATTTTTGTCAGCAAGCGGCCGCCGGCTTCACGTGCGGGCGGCAATTCACGGATAAGACCGCCTTTTAAGTCTACCTGTTCTATTTTCCCTACATTGCAGTTCCAGATTATTTCCCTTGGAATCTCCCGGGAAGAAGTATTATAGACACGCACAAGCAAGTTACCGTTTTCTACCACCATGGAAGATACTTCTACATTATCCCCGATTGTTTCGAGGAATGAAATTTCCGTTGTTTCCGGAGAATATGATGTGAATTGGGCGACCATAGGCTCATTCCATCGGGCACTCTCCCTTTCTATCGCTCCACTTTCCCAGTCGCCGGAGTGGGGCAGCAGCGCGTACCGGATTTCAGTGGGGCCATGGATCCGGTAATTTCTTCCCCATAACGCCCTGCCGGTATATTGAACCGTTAATCCCAGCGGCAAATCACCGGTTTGCAGATAGCTTGTGGTGTGGTCCGAAAACAGCGCTACTCCATAATCCTGTTCGTCGCCGGTAATATCCACCCAATTCAGGATCACGTTGTGTTTAATATCGCCCCAGCTTGAATAAAGCGTGTTGTCGAGCTGGCTTTCAGTAACATCGAATGGCGCATTTTTATATATCTTCCGGCCTACTTCATTGAACGGGAAACGCACATGAAGTTTATAATCGTCATTATAAAAGGCTTTATCCCGGTCAGTGGCCTCATAATTGTCGGTCTGGTCATACGCCCCGATTCCCGGTTGCCCGTCCCAATCGATATGCAACGTAAAATCGATACGGGGATTCTTCTTATAAAAAGTGACCAGTTGGTAATAGTTGTGCCCGGCAATCTCATTCTCTACCTTTACCCGGGTAAACAAGTCCCCTTCCTCAATGATGGAGGCTGTCGCGCTATTACCGGATCCATGGTGAAATCTCTCCTCTTCATAAAAAAAGCCTCTCAGGTCGTTCAGGTATTTTCCGTTTTCAACCAGTTGCCTGTTCCCGTTCTTTTTATCGATCAGGCTGGTGATGGCGCCACCATGCGCGGGATCGATAGCTGCTGAATAATAGCCGGTTTCTATTTTGAGTGTTTTTGAAGAAGGCGCCGCCTTTTTTCGGGAAGCCGGTTTCTTGCCACCCTCTTTCACCCTGTAGGTTGCATAGCCCATTGCGGGGACAGACGCTTCAAAGAACAGTTTCAGTTCCCCATTATTATCTTCCAATAATTGATGGGGAACAGTCTTGCCATCGGCGTCAAGCACCGCCACCTGCCGATCCCCAAGAGATTCCGGTAACATCAAGGCCACCTCTTCGGCACGTGACGATCCCAGCGTGTTATAGACCCGGATATACGCGGGATCACCGCTGCTATCAAACAGATTGGATATCTTTTCGGATGCGATCTGATTCGCGGCGTCGGTCCACCGGGTCACTTTGTTGACCCAAGTATCTCCTGGCGGGCCGTTATAGGGAACGATCCAGCAGTCGTGATGCTGGGCAAGCATCAATGTCCTCCACGCTTCGGCAATATCCGCTTCCGGCCAGTTTGTGCCATTGAAGAGATAATCCATCGCGGCCATCTTTTCCGCGGTGACGAGCAGGTTTTCGCTCACTCGTACCTGTTTGGCTATATCCTGCACAACCTGCGCGCCCCACACCAATCCCGGTTTAATATTTTCCTGGGTGAAGTGCCAGTCTTCCGGCTCCACCTTCCCTTCTATCATTTTAAAATAATTGGTCCAGGTAGTATAGAGAGTGGGCTTATATTCGCTGCCCCAGGGGCCTCCCCCCCAACCGGCATCCTGGAAACACATCCCCACCGGGAATTGTATGCCGTTGGCCAAGCATTTTTCTATGAAACTGTTGGAGTTGGTCCATGACTCGGTTTGCCAGGTAGATTCCGTGGACAGCTCCTCCACGGCGTATCTGGGCACCGCCGGGATGGAGGTGCCGTCGGGACCAATCCAATTCACCAGGTCCTTTCCGAAAGCGCTGGTATAGCCACCCCAGCATGTGTTGGGATTCCTCAGCACCGCGTAGCTAAAGCCAAATCCCTTTAATATTTGGGGGAGGCTGCTCGTGAAGCAAGGTTCCTCGGCCGAGTAAGTCTGGAAGGTGGCAGTTGGGAAATACTCCTTTGTTTTTTTAATCCCGTAATAGAACTGGCGTATTATGCTCTCCCCGGAGATATTGTACGTAAAGGGTTGTGCCCAAGTGGGGTTCACGAATTCTATACGTCCCGAGGGGCCTTCCTTTTCAAAGTACGCTTGAAACGCTTTGAAGTTCTTCGCGTCTGTCACACTGATCGTATCCCAAGTCTCGGGTTCTATCTCCAAGTTTATTGCCCATCGCGGGTGCTTCTCCAGCTGCTCCACCATGAAGCGCGCCTGCCACTGCGGGTAATGGCCATAAATGCCGCCATGATAACCGTCCGCGAACCACGCTGTTTGTGTCCAAGCCGGAATTTTCACCATTAAAAAACAAAACAAAACAAAAAGCGATAACCTAAATTTCCGATTCATCCTTCCAAATCCCATGCGGTTTCTTTTTACACGATCGCACTCGATCAGATTTTCACTAAAGCTATTTTTCTTTTCACCGGTTGATTTATTTCATAGATCGTGGAGATGATCGTGTTCATTTCCGCTTCTCTCGTTTCACGATACGGCTGATGCATCATCCGGGCGTAATTCTCGCGTTGCATTCTCAACCAGGGATTGTTTTCAGCTTCCTGATCCACCGCGTCGAGCGATGCCCTATTATTGGCGAAGAGCAACCCTTTCTCCAGGAAAAAATTGAATTGTATCCAGGCATAATCGCGAAAATTTCGCTCTATTTCCCAGCGAAGTTCGTTCAGATGCAAGATTGCCAAGGCTTGTTGGTATTGAGGTGTTTTTGTTTCTGCCGCGAGGTTCACCCCCTTATTTAATTCATCAGCGGACCATGTCCCGATCTTTTCTCCATCAATAAACAGGTTATAATTTCCCTCCTCTAGTTCCGAAACTTTAATCATTTCTCGATTCATTTCTTCCATGAATGGTATGTAATTCATCGCGTCGGCCTGTGATTTTTTCGCGTTCCATCCCCGCGGGATCGTGTCTAAGGGGTAAGGTAACGAATAGGCCAGGTAATCAAACGAGAGATTCCCTTTGTTTCCCCTTACATTGGATATCTCGCAGTTTTCAGACCGTACAACTGATTTTCCGGAAGCATTTACCTCGAAGTCCGCTACTGCCTTGCCATCCAGCCCCTGCTCCTTGAGGAAGAGGTATGCCATCACCATATGACCGTCGCTTTCAGGGTGTACCCGGTCAGGTCCGCAAATCGTGAATCCCGGGTCGTTTGCCTGGAATTTCCGGTTAATCTCTGTCATAGGCCCATTCAGGTCCAGAAATTCCCAGTTATTCTCTTCGGCTGATTTTTTCTGTAACGCCACGATACGTTGCATCACATCGTTTTTGCCTCTAAAGGCGGTGTTGTCTTCTATAATGGCCGTTTCGTCATAGGGGGAGCCTCCCATCATGACGATCTTCGAGCCGGAAAGTCCTTTCAACCGTTCTTCCATCATTTTGAAGTTTCCGTAGGTTTCCTGGTACTTCTCTTCCGCGAATTTCTCACTCTCATCCCAGTTATATTCAAAATATCCCGAATCGTTCATCCCGAATGTAACCACCAGCATCGTGGGATTCTTACTGAACACATCCCCATCCAGGCGCTTGTACATATTGAGGGCCGTGTCGCCCCCGATGCCCGCGTTCAGCACGCGCAGATTCCGGTTCGGGAACCTTGTCATGTAATAGAGCCAGATGAACGAATGGTAGCGCCCGCCATCCGTGATGCTATTACCGAGAAAGACGACCCTCTCTCCTTCCCTGAACTCACTCACCGGCTGGGCAAACAAGCCAATAGCCAAGCCCAACACGATAAAAACCGATGTAATTCTTTTTATTATATTCATTGTTAATATTGTAATGATCCGTGGGATCTTTTTTTATTTATAGGTACGATCAAAAAGTGACTTGTACCCCGAAGTTAAACACACGCTGGTTCATATACGCGTCCCCTGCCGTGTTTGTGGAGATCTCGGGATCCTGTTGGTATTTTTTGTAATTGGTGAGTGTCAATAAATTGTACGCGTTTACATAGAATCGTGCGGCATTAATATATTGGGGTAGTACCCGGCTCGGAATTTGATAAGCAAAATCGATGGTTTTTAACCTCACGTACCACGCGTTGATTAGCCAAAAATCGGACATGTATCCCTCCGCGCTGTTCACCGTTGATGGAATGGTAGTTAAGCGGGGGAAATCGATCGCCTCGCCGTTTTCAAACCTTTCTAGTGTCCACCGTTTGATGTGCACCGGTTGGAACTGGCTTTTGAACGACTCTATCCCCGTGCCTACCACGCTAAAGCTATAATCGAAGGAGCCTTGGAAAAGGACGCTCAAGGAAAAACCTTTCCAGTTAGCTCCTAAAGTCCATCCCAGTGCCGTGGTGGGTAAGTTAGGTTTCCCGATGGCACTTTTATCAAAATCGTCGATCACGCCATCATTGTTCAGGTCTTTATATTTCAGGTCCCCGGCTCTCACGGGTGTATCCGTGTTAGGGATAGCGGGTGCGAGCGGATCACTGTTCTCGATCCATCCTATCTCTTCCGGCGTGTAAAATCCAATAAATTGATAACCGAATGGTTGGTTTATAGAATGACCTGTTTCCGCGAGCCAGGGATATCTTTGCTGGGCTTCGGCTTTATAGATTACTTTGTTTTTGGCATAAGAAAAGACAAAGTTGGTGTGAAAATTCACTTGTCCTATGCCGGTCTGGTACCCGATAGAACCATCAAACCCCCGGTTGATCGTTCTGGCCACGTTCAGTGGTGAAACGCCAATCCCCAAGATTAACGGTATGTCGTGCCTGGTTACTAGCTGATCGTAGCGATTATCATGGAAATAGTCGATCGTGAACGACAGCTTGTCAAAAGCTATCACGTCTAACCCAAGGTTGAATTTTCTTGCTTTCTCCCATGTGACATTCTCGTTGCCTAATGCCCCTTCCCTGTAAGAGTCGTATCCCTGCAGATTCTCCCCAAAGTTATATCCTCCGCCATCTTCGTACACTTGACGGTACAGGTAACGGTCACCCGGCGCTACATCCGATCCGACCAGTCCATATGACAGTCGCAATTTCAACATCTGGATGTTCTCTATCCTGTCACTGAAGAAATCTTCCTCGGAGATCGTGTAACCTAACCCTAGCGCGGGGAAAAAACCGTAACGATTATCTTTTCCAAACCGGTCGGAACCGTTATACGCGAGGTTGAGGTCTGCCAAATACTTGTTATCGTACTTGTATGCTAAAGCCAACGAATAGCCTTCAAAGTTGTTCGGCACGTTGGAAAATCTCGTGTCTGTTTGCCTATTGTAGAGCAGCATGGCGTCTACATCGTGTACTCCATCAAATACCCGGTCATAATTCAGGGATGCTTGGAGATTCAAGTTCCAGTGTTCTTGATCGACACCAGAAGTAACGCTGTAGGTAGCGTAATCATATTTTTCATTCGGGTTAATCGTGTAGATATCTGTATCGGGATGATACCGGTAAGTAGGATAGCCGTCACTACCGCGTGATACCCGCCTGAAATTTTCATCGATACTGGAATAAGCAACCCGTACATTCGACGAGAGCCCCCTTGTGATTGCATCCATTTTATACATAGCCCCGTACAATATATTTATGTCATTCCTCCGGGTTCTCTTGTATCCTTCATTCGCGAGACGCGCGTTTAACGTGGGCAAGAACCCCCGGGTATCCAAGTAAGAGTACGAACCATTCGGGTTGAGGAAGGGAGCCGCGTAGGGAGTCATCCTTTCAAAGTTGAAGATTTCCCCCGTGGCATTCATACTACCGGGCTCATTGATGTTCATGAATCGGGTAGAGAAGTCAAGGCGCATATTCAAGTTATCGGTCACGTCAAAATCCAAGTTTGTCCGATAATTAAGTCGTCGATAGAAGTAGTTGGTATTCACGTTATCGTGGGAGTTATCGAAGTGTCTAACTAACCCGTCTTGTAAGAAATACCCCGTGGAAATGAAATAGCGCAACCTGTCTGACCCACCCGAGATATCGACATTCATATTGCTTTGGCTGGCGGTGGGTTTAAAGATGGCGTCATACCAGTTCACGTCGGGATAGGTATAAGGATCATCTCCTCGTTGGAAAGCCGCCAAATCCGTTTCCGTGAAGGGGACCTGAGAAACGAGACCATCATTTACATATGCTTCATTCACCAGTTGGGCGGTTTCGTACGAGTTGAGAAATTTAGGCTTTCTTACCGGTGTTTGTAGACCACTTTCCAACCGGACGTTCACCCGCGGCGCACCCGTTTCTCCTCTTAATGTTTTAACGACCAGCACGCCGTTAGCACCTTTAATCCCGTAAATAGCCGTGGTGGAAGCATCTTTCAGAATAGAGATACTTTCTATCTCGTTCACGTTAATTTGTTGAAGCTGGTCATACGAGTACTGTATATCATCCACGATGATCAAGGGTTGGTTCCCCGCGTTATTTAAAGAACTTACTCCTCGGATAAAGAAGTCCGAGGCATCTCTTCCGGGTTGTCCCGATCTTTGTTGCGCGAAAAAACCGGGAAGCCTTCCGGCCAACGCATTTTGCACGTTACTCGTGGGAACGGTTCGTATCTCCCTGGCCGATATCGCGCTAACCGATCCTGTCATGGTGAGTCGTTTTGCCTGGCCGTAGCCTACCACTACCACCTCATCCAGGTTAGTATATTGATCTGGGGCAAGCTGCACGTCAACGGTCGTTTGATTCGTGTTGACATCCATCTCCCTGGTCATGTAGCCTACATAGGAAAAACGTAGCCTGTCGCCAGGTTTAACTTCCAGCTCGTAATACCCGTCTAAGTCGGTGATGGTTCCTGTCCCTTCACCAATAATCAGGATGTTTACCCCAATTAATGCTTCGCCTTCAGTGGATGTAATGACTCCTTTTTGCTGAAATGACTGGCTGTAAGCAAACAATAAAACATTCAAAAAAACAAATATTGTTATTATTTTTTTCATACGATTAAATCATTTTTTTGTTTCAACCCACTTTTACCATCCAGGATTTTGAATTAAATTCCCGTTTTTATTTACTTCCGAATAGGGAATTGGCAGTAAGTAATGTTTCTCTTCAAAATTCACTTTGAATAGGTCAGTTTCGGTATATGTTTCGGAGGATACCGTTCTTATGATGCTCATCCCCTTTAAGGGATTCGCGAAAACATCTTGTGCAACACGCCATCGCCTGATATCCCAGAACCGGTGTTCTTCGAAGGCCATTTCGATCCTTCGTTCGTTTTGTATTACGGTCCGCATCTCTTTTTTCGACATGTTGTCTTTTAGCCCGTACATGTTGTTGTCTCCCGCTTCAATGCCGGCTCTGGCACGTAACGCTATGATCGCGTCGTATACTTCCCGAGAGGGAGAATCAGTGTATTCGTTTGATGCCTCGGCATAATTTAACAGGATCTCGGCATACCTGAAAATGACCCACAGATGATAATTGTTATCGTATTCATTCGTGTTTTCAAAATTCCCCATGAACTTGCGCATGTAATAGCTGGTTCGGGTATATTCCGCGGAACCGGTGGGATTGTTGGCTCCTCCCCGGTATGTCTGGAGCTGCCTTCCCAGCCAGTCGGCCCCGTTGTATAAAACCGTTAGTTGCAACCGGGGGTCTCTATTATCGTAAGGTCTCTGTGAATTGTAAGGATACTGCTCGCTGCTTTCTCCCCTGGCCTTCCCGTCTTTCATGGGGAAAGCATCCACTAGATTCTGGGTGGGGTTAGTACGTCCATTTCCTAAAGAGTTCCCGGTAAAACCCAACGGGCCATTATTTGTTTCAATATTTTTATTTCGCCCTCCTTGACGGAAAAAGATCAGCTCAGGGTTCACGGCACCACTATAAAATCCCAAAAAAATCTCCGTGAAGTTATTGGTGAGTCCCACGGACCTGTTCCCGTTTGACCCGAAAGTGTCCATGAAATCCATGGCGGCGTCGGCTGCTTTTTTCCAACGCTCGTTATTAAAACTTTCATATCCCACCAACTCCTTTAATTTACTGTTATCGGTAGTTACCGGTTTTTCATTGTATAACGGGCTCGCGGCAAATAATAATATTCTTGATTTTAATGCCATAGCTGCTTCAATAGTGGCTGCATGAGCAAAAACCGATGCTTCAGGCATGGTGATGCTTCTCAAGTCATACTTTATTTCATCCAGTTCATTTACCATGTAATCAATGCACTCCTCGAAAGTGTTTCGCGGCAGCTCGATATTATCTCCTAACTGGTAAATAGAGTCACCAATGATAGGGACCCCTCCATAACGTTTTACCAGTTCGAAATAGAAAAAGGTCCTTAGAAAGCGGGCTTCAGCTTTTACTGTATAATTCAGTGGCTTTACTTCCTTATTGAAATTTATGAACGTGGTTTTATAGGGTACAACATCAATATTATTTATAATGATGTTTGCTTTACGAATTCCCTCGTAGTATCTACCCCATTCCATTACAGGATAGATGCGGCTATTGGCACTGTACCTGCCTACCGCCAACTGGTATACCGAAGGGTCGTTTTGCTTGATCGAGATCGCGTCGTCACTTGCCGCGTCCAAGTAGTCTCCACCCACCCCGTTATGTCCTTCCGGTAATAGGTCATAAATAGAGTTTAGAAAACTCGATGCTTGGGTACCCATCGAATCGGTCACGGAAAAGACGTACTCTCCCGTGAATTGATCCACCGGCAGCTTTTCATAATTGTCCATGCAGGACACCCCCACGAGTAGCATACCCATGCACGCTATTACCGTGTATAATTTATTTTGTCTCATCTTTCCACTTTTTAGAATTTAACATTAACACCAAAATTGATATTCTTTTGTAACGGGTAGCTGGTGAAACCCACTTCAGGGTCTACTAAATCTATCGCTGAAAAAGTGAATAGATTCTGTGTTCCCATGAAAAATTTTACTCGTAAGCCACTCAGGTAATTCCTGGAGATAGTTTCCGGTAGATTGTAAGCAATATACATATTTTTCAGTCGTATGAAATTGCCAGACTTCATCCATAGCGACGAGCTCCAATGATTCCCGTAATTGTAATCGTTCCCCCCGGCCGATAACCTAGGGAGCGTAGCGTTTGACGCGTTCTCGGGTGTCCACCGGTTTTGCATGTGTTCAAATGCTTGCCCGTAGTGTTGATTGATCTGGAGAAATCCTTCGGTGAAGTTTCGATCGCCAAGGTAGATATCCCGGTTATACACCCCTTGCCATAACATGGAGAATTCAAATCCCTTGTATTGTAAGCCGATGTCAATACCAAAGAAGGATAGAGGTTTATCTCCTCCAATCATGCTCACATCAAATTCATCGATTACCCCGTCTTTGTTTTTATCAATATATTTCACGTCGCCGGGCTGGATATTATCGAAACCTTGCATGACCGGGTACCCGTTCGCGATATCCTTGGCGGTAAGGAAACCATCGGCGGTTAATCCAAAATGAGCTCCCACCGGTTTCCCTGTTCTATAGAGATAATCATGGGGATGCTCCTGTTCATCCATGAACAGTACCTTGCTGTATTGGATATTCCAATTGCCCGAAATATAATAATTGAGTCTTTTAAAGTTGTTTTGGTAAGCAAGTGACAGTTCCACGCCTTGTAGCCTGCTCTTGCCAATATTCTCGGCCGGGTATGCTGCTCCCATGAGTTCAATACTTTTTCCTCTCGACTGTAATAGGTCGAAATAATTATCTACATAAAAATCCGACGTGAACTCGATCTTATCATTGAACAGGGAGAGGTCAACCCCGATATTTACCTTACGCGCTTTTTCCCATGTAATATTTGGATTGGCCAATGGCTGGTTTTCCGTCGTGAAATTACCGGGAGACTGGCTTGTTCCCATGGGATACCACGCGGTACCGTGGTACGAGTAGGTCTGTCTATAGATGTAATAGGCGGAGTTGGTTATGCCATTACCGGTTAGCCCGTACACTCCCCGGAGCTTGAGCCGGCTAATATTATCCCATGATTCCATGAAAGATTCTTTGCTTACATCCCATCCTAGCCCGATCGAGTAGAATGTTCCCCAGCGTTTCCCGGGCGCGTACCTGTTGTAGTAGCTCTCGGCAAGAGCCGCCTGGGCAAAGTACTTGTTATCGAATCTGTACGATAGATCTCCTATTATATTCGAAGGAACCTCTGGAAGATCATAGTTATTCAGTATGGTACGCGTATCTCCCATCAGTCTCCCCCCGATATCGTGAAGGCCAAACTGGCGCTTGTAGTTGACTGCCAGCTGGAAATACATGTCTTGATAATTTCCCACGGAACGAAAATTATTTATTTGTGAAGAAGGCGTACCGTACATCGCGTAGCTTGGGTTGCCCGACTGAGAGATCGTGTAGGCGTAGACTGGATCTCGTTTAGTCCTGAAAACAGCCGATCTGGATTGTGTTGTAATGCTACCGATCGTGCTGACGGATAAGCCTTGTACAATTTTACTGAAGTCATAATCCAGGTTTATCGAACCCAGTATATCGCGGGAACTGTCTTTGATATACCCTGAATTGAATGTTTGCGACATCAAGTTATTAGTGAACGAGATATTTCCTCCCCATGACCCGTTCGGGTTCCTGATAGGATATGCAGTATTAGGCGTGGTGAAGATTGTATGTAACAGTGAAGAGTACCCATCACCATTTCCACCGGGTTGATTGCCATCCTCGATTCTGCCGATTAGCGTGATATTTGCCGTGAAATCGTCCGTTATATTTACATCTACTTTAGACGTGATCAAATATCTCTGGTAGTCTAAGTTGGTGTTGTAGCTGTTATCCGGTGAAGTCTTGAACAAGCCGCCTTGGCCGGTGTACCCGAGGCTCACGAAATATCTTGCAACATTATTCCCACCGGAAACATTCAAGTTATAATATTGAGAAACGGAATTTTTGTTTAGCAATTCGTCATACCAGTTCACGTTAGGATGAAGGTATGGGCTACTGCCATCTTTGAACTTAGAAAAATCGTCGTAGCTATAAATAGGCAGCTTTCCGTCATTCTGCAGTGCTTCGTTTAATAACCATGCATATTGATGCGCGTTGAGTGGTTTAGGCATCTTCACGGGGCTATTAATTCCCACCCGGCTGGTAAAAGACACATGCAACGCGTTTTCCACGGGATCCTTCGTCGTTATGATCAATGCTCCGCGAGAGCTTTGCATACCCAAGAACATGGAGGATAGTGCATCTTTTTGTAAAGAGATAGACTCGATAGCATCTGGGTCGATTGAATAAAAATCGCGCCTGATACCATCGACGATCACGATGGGAGCCTGTCCTCGGGCACTCATGAAAAATTCCGAGTTGTCGCTTTCATCTCTTCTACCGAACAGAGGTACAGAGCCGATTATTCCATCACTCGCGTTTGCTGAGGTGTTATGTAGGCGCGTTCCCCTACCTTGGATGACGTTTAAACCGGCGATTCTCCCTGTTATACCCGGGATAATAGTGGTTCCCATGCTTTTTGTCAATTGGGAGGTATAAACGGTAGACTCCGACCCCACGTAGCTGTCACGATCGTTCTTCTCGCCATAAGGTCCAGTAATATATCCAGGAGTATTAACCGGTTTCTCTTGAAGGTGTATTTTTACACCCGAACCGATATCGATTCGCGAGACTTTCGCTTCATGGTAGAGAAAACGGTCATGGGTATAGGTCAGTATATCCCCCGGGGTATATGCCAATTCAAATACCCCGTCTGTATTGGTCGTGCTCGTGAGCCCCGATCCTTTTATACCTATTTCTACTCCATCGATTGGACTACCGTATGTATCCAGTACTTGGTTGGTGATTTTTGCCCCGGTAATACTGGTTTGTGCAGTGATGTTGGTCGGTATAATGATTATAACCAGCCATATGGATAGGAATAGGCTTTTGTATGAAAATTTATTGTTAATGATCATAAATATATATATTTGTATTGGATTATTCATGATTAGTCACATACGAGTTCTAAGACAAAAGGTGATTTTTCT
>JBBACU010000002.1:0-25212 GCA_041656815.1 Proteiniphilum sp. | reverse complement strand
CCACCTATTTAATAAATCACCTTCATTTAAACTTTGACATCATGAAAGATAATGGCTTAACTTGCGCACGAAAACCATACATATTATATAAAATGTAAGAATCACCACATTTATAAGAATAATGGATCATATTATGATTAATTTTAACAACCTAGAAAGGTTATTAAATCGGAACTGCTTGAAAATGCGGTGTCATTTTGGATATCCAAGTCACAGGACGATGAGTTCGGCGGTTATTTCACCTACTTGGACAGGCAAGGATCAACCGCCAAGGGGAAGTGCTCCTCGACCTGAGGAAAATGGAAAGGGTACTTCCACGTGCCAAGGAGTCTGTACCAATGCTGGAAAACATTGGAAGAAATAAAGAAAACATAAAGCATAATCACATTTTTTTAATCGTATGCAACAGTTTGATAAAATCAAGGGATTAATCGTCGCACCTTTCACCCCGTTCGATAAAAAGGGCGAAGTAGATCACGGGCCGATAGCCGATTACGCGGCCATGCTGCAGAAGAACGGATTGATTGGCGTGTTCATTAACGGTTCATCGGGCGAGGGCTACATGCTCACCGTGGAGGAGCGGTTGAAACTGGCAGAAAAGTGGGTGTCGGTCGCCCCGGAAGGATTCAAGGTCATCGTGCACGTGGGGGCTACTTGCATCAAAGACAGTTTCCAGATGGCCCGGCACGCCCAGGAGATCGGAGCGTTCGGCACCGGGGCAATGGCCTCGCCGTTCCCCAAAGCGGGACGAGTAGAAGAACTGGTGAAGTACTGCGAGGAGATCGCGTGTGGGGCACCCGACCTTCCTTTTTACTTCTATCACATCCCCGCGCTGAATGGCGTATTTCTCCCCATGCTTCCTTTCCTGAAGGCAGCTGATGGACGCGTACCCAACTTGGCGGGCATCAAGTATACCTTCGAAAGCCTGTACGAGTACAACCAGTGTATGTTGTATGAAAACGGGAAGTTTGATATGCTGCATGGCCAAGATGAGACTATCCTCCCGGCACTCGTTATGGGCGGTGCCCGAGGCGGTATCAGCGGTACCGGAAGCTACGTGGGCAAATCGCTGGTAGGTGTTATTGACGAGTACAACAGGGGCAACCTCGAAAAGGCGGTAGATCATCAGAACTTCGCGCAGGAGGTGATCAACGTGATCGCGCGTTACCGGGGCAATATCGTGGCCGGCAAACGAATCATGAAGCTGCTCGGGTTAGATCTCGGCATCAACCGGACACCCTTCCAGAACATCAGCGATTCCGAAGAGTCCCTCATCAAGAGCGAACTGGACGCGATCGACTTCTTCAGCCGTAGCAACCAGTTTTAACGCGAGCACCAATTTTCAAACTCGCTCCTCGCTGATTTCTTGTACGATTTCGGGGTTGACCAGCGTGGTCATATCCCAGAAGTCGTTTTTCTCCCCCTCCGCGATCTTCCGGAGGATGCGTCGCATGATTTTTCCGGACCGGGTCTTGGGCAAGCCCGTCACGAACTGGATCTTGTCCAGCTTGGCAATCGCCCCTATCTGGTCAGACACCAGCTGGTTGATCTCCTTCACGAGGTTAGCGCGGTCACGCCATAGCCCGGTCTCCTTCAACACCACGAAACCGTACAGGGCGTTTCCCTTGATATCGTGGGGGTACCCCACGATGGCACTCTCGGCCACCGTCTGGTGTTGGTTGATCACGTCCTCGATGGGCGCGGTTCCCATGTTATGCCCCGAGACGATAACCACGTCGTCTACCCTGCCGGTGATACGGTAATACCCCACTTCATCCCGCAGGGCCCCGTCGCCCGAGAAGTACTTGCCGGGGAACTTCGTGAAATAGGTGTCGATAAATCGCTGGTGATCGCCCCAGATGGTTCGTGCCATCCCGGGCCACGGATAGGCGATGCAGAGGTTTCCCGACTTCTGGTTCTGTTCGATCTCGTTGCGCAAGTCGTCCATCAACACCGGCTGGATACCCGGGAAAGGCAACGACGCGTAGGTCGGCTTGGTCGGTGTCACGAACGGGATCGCCGATATCACGATGCCGCCCGTCTCTGTCTGCCACCATGTATCCACCAAGGGGCAACGTTTGTTCCCCACGTGCACGTTGTACCAGTGCCACGCCTCCTCGTTGATGGGTTCGCCCACCGAGCCAATTACCTTGAGTGAATCCATGATATGATCCTGAACGAACTCGATCTTCTCTTTGGCCAACGAACGAATGGCCGTGGGTGCAGTATAAAACTGGTTTACTTTATGCTTTTGAATGACCTCCCAAAAACGGCTGTGGGTGGGATACGAGGGGATACCCTCGTAGATCACGGTCGTGGCCCCGTTTAGCAGCGGGCCATAAATGGTATAGGAGTGCCCGGTGATCCAGCCGATATCTGCCGTGCACCAATAGACATCGCCCGATACGTAGTTGAACGCGTTCTTGAACGTGTACGCGGTAAACACCATGTAACCCGCCGTGGTATGCACCATCCCTTTCGGTTTGCCGGTCGACCCGGAAGTATAAAGGATAAACAGCGGATCTTCGGCATCCATCACTTCCGCTTGATTGGTCGCCTCCGCCCCGTCCACCAACGGCTGTAACCACACGTCGCGTCCCTCTTTCATCTCTATCTCCTCGCCTGTTCGTTTCACTACCAACACCTTTTCAATCGAGGGAGCTTTCTGAAGTGCTTCGTCCGCGATCCGTTTCAAGTCGATCGTCTTCTTTCCGCGGTACCCCCCATCCGCGGTGATCATCAACTTACAGGATGAATCATTGATTCGGCTGGACAACGCGTTGGAAGAAAATCCCCCGAACACCACGGAGTGGATTGCCCCGATCCGGGCGCACGCCAGCACGCTAAAAGCAAGTTCAGGAATCATGGGCAGGTAGATACAGATCCGGTCGCCCTTCCCCACACCCTGATCCCGTAGCACGTTGGCCATCTTGGATACTTCCGTGTAGAGCTCGCTGTAGGTATAGCGTCGAGCGGGTTCATCGGGATCGTTCGGCTCGAAGATGATGGCGGTCTCGTCGCCCTTGTTCGCCAAGTGACGGTCGATGCAGTTTTTGGTGATGTTAAGCTTGGCGTTCTTGTACCATGTGAATTCCGCCTTCTCCATGTCGAACTCCACCACCTCGTCCCATTTCCGGTACCAGGTAAAATTATTTTCGGCGATCTTGTTCCAAAATTTCTTGGGCTTCCGAACCGATTGGCGGTACACTTTAAAATAGTGCTCCAATGATTTAATTGAATAACTGCTCATGCTTCACTGGATTTTTAATTATTGCAAATAAATAAAAAAAATCCCAATAGTTTTTCATTTTAAAACATTTCCGCCGATTTTCTCTTCGATTTAATATTAATTAAACGATTATTTAACTTTCTGACCAAACTTTTCCATCATCTCCATGCACATGCGTCCATTATGGTAGGGGCATTTCCAGAACCCTGCTTTGTCTTCTTTCCGGTTAATACTTCCATCGGGGAAACAACTCCAAAACCACTCCCCGTTCTCTTTGTCCACCAAATGATCACGGATATAACTCCAAACATCAGAAGCATTTTCCTTATACCGTGCGTCTCCGGAATTTTGGTACGCGTACATGTAGCCAACAACAGCTTCTGCCTGTACCCACCAGTGCCGCTCTTTATCGGTGTGATCCTCCACCCTCTCGTAGGCCATCCCTCCATCAGGCTCCAAGCCTTCGGAGGCCGTATCGGCTATTTTCAGGGAGACTTCTTTCACTTTTTCTTCCAGTTCCTTGTCACCCAGTACTTGGGCCGCTTCAAATAATAACCACGAGGCCTCGATATCATGCCCGAATGATACGCCAGCAGACTTCACGCTCCACTCTTCATCGAAGAAGAGGTTCAAGTGATTGGTTGACCGGTCAATTATTTTCGTTATAAAAATATCTATCAACCGGCGCTGCGCGGTTATCAACCCATCATCACGCCATATCCTGAGCAGGTTGGTATAGGGTTCGAGAATATGCAAATGGGTATTCATCGTTTTTTTTTCATTGGCATCTTTTTCACTCAGGCGTACATCCTCTATCGGTTGCCAATCTCTTGTAAATGCTTCTAAATATCCGCCATAGTTATTATCATGACATTTTTCAATCAAACCAAAAAACTTCTTTGACAACTCCATTGCTAGCGGATTGGCAGTCGCCCGGTAAAACTCCGAAAAACCGTATAGCATGAAACCCTGGGCGTACGTCTGCTTTTTCATGTTTACCGGATTTCCCCGGCAATCTAACTCCCAGTAAACCCCACCGTGCTCTTCATCAATAAAGTATCGCGTTATATAGTCGAAAGCTCTTTGCGCGATCGCCAAGTATCGCGCGTCTCTCAATAATCGGTAAGCCGCGGAAAAGGTCCACAAAATTCTCGCATTGAGGATAGCTCCCTTGTTTGCTTTAGGATGTAGTTGGCCTTCTCCATCAATTTGTCCATAGAAACCACCAAAGGAATCATCCTGCATCCTGTTCATCCAGAATGGTAATATATTCGTGATCAACTCGTTCTTAAAACTATTCATGTTGATGCCTCCTCTTCTCCAGTTCTGCCGTGATTGCCTTCACTCCTTTCTCCGTTAGCGGGTAAAAATAGATGAATATTACCGAAAGGATAGTCCCTGCAGCGGGAAGGACACTCATGAACATTTTGATTCCGTTAATGGTTTCCACGCTCTGCACTTGGTTTGCTTCAAACCCGAAGTATGCCAATAACCAGCCCGTCATTGCTGTCCCGATGGCCCATCCTAACTTCTGGCTCATCGACGAAGAGCTGAATATTAATCCCGTTGCACGATTACCGGTTTTATATTCCGAGTAGTCGGCACAATCGGCATACATCGACCACAACAAGGGGAAGATGCTCCCGGCGCAAATACTGATAAGTGCCTGAAGTATGAAAATCAATAATATATTGCTACTATCCAATCCATAAAACAATAGGCTTAACACCGTGGCAATCGCCATCGCTCCCATGTAGGTATATCGTTTGCCAATCCGGTTACTCACGGGAGCTGCCAAAATTACCCCGAGGAGATTAGCGGCTTGGCCAAGTGCAAGATATAGTCCACTTAGAACAAAGGAGATATTCAAGAGATTGATGGTTCCGAACAGATCCTCCTCCACGTAATACTTAAAGTAATAGATGGTCGCACCATCGCGTATAGAGTTGAAGATAAGCGCGGAAACACCTGCTCCCAGGAGTATCCACCAGGGTCTATTTTTAAAGAGATCCCGCAAGTCGTCTTTCAATGGAGCCTGCTTTTCCCGGATAGGTTTAACTCGTTCTTTAGTAAACGCGAAACAGAGCAAGAACAAGGTGATACAAGCAAGGGCTATCACGATCACGGCCATGAACCACCCGTGCTGTTGATCTTCTATCGCGGGGCTATTTCCACTGAAGTAATTGACCATCGGCATAAACAAGAGCAATGTCACGAAGCTCCCGATATAAGCAAAGGCCATACGATAAGTAGAAAGCACGTTTCTATCTTTCGGGCTGGGGCTTATCACTCCCAGCAGCGAGGCGTAGGGGACATTAATACCCGAGTAGACGATCATCATTAACGAGTAGGTAACGTACGCGTAAATTATTTTACCCGTCGAGGAGAAAGCGGGGGTAAAGAAGGTAAACACCCCGATCACCCCGAACGGTATGGCCAAGAACAGCAGGTAGGACCTAAATTTACCCCATCTCGACTCGGTACGATCAGCCAGGACACCCACCACCGGATCAAAAAACGAATCCCAGACACGCGTGATCAAAAACATCGTTCCCACTGCCGCGGCTTCCATACCGAACACGTCGGTATAGAAAAACAGAAGATACATCCCGAACAATTTCCAGAACATTGACGATGCCGCGTCACCGAATCCGTATCCTAACTTTTCCTTGAATGTTATCATAAATAAAATGTTGTACCTCGAACCATGTCACCTTGGTATTCAACGTGTAAAATCACCAACAGGGTTATTTTACCGTATTTAAAAATTGCATGTTCCGGTCGATCTGTCGATATAATGCTTGTACCGACCTAAAGGTCGACAATCCATCGTCGGGTGTTTGAAAGCAGTAATCCACCAGTCGATCCACGGTAGAGGTGGCCACGTGCATCCTCGTATCGGAAGAAGCATAGTAAATAAAGACCGTTCCATCGTCGTCGGCGATCCATCCATTACTGAAAAGGACATTCGATACATCACCCACGCGTTCCTCTCCTTCAGGAGCCATAAAATATCCTCCCGGTGTAGCGATAGGCTTCGAAGGATCTTCCAACGAAGTCATGTACAAATATAACACATATCTTAAACCCGCGGCACATGCTCGTACCCCATGTGCCAAATGGAGCCATCCCTTGGATGTTTTAATGGGCGCGGGGCCCTCCCCGTTTTTCAGCTCCTTGATGGTATGGTAATAGCGTCGATCCACGATTTTTTCCTCGGTAATTACCGCGTTTGCCATATCATCCACCAATGCCCAGCCGATACCCATCCCGCTGCCCGCGTTGATAAAACCATCTTGCGGGCGGGTATACAATGCATACTTCCCGTCAACAAACTCGGGATGCAGCACCACGTTTCGCTGTTGGCTTTTCGAGTCGATATCGGGTAAACGTTCCCAGTTGATCATATCTTTTGTCCGGACCACTCCCGCTGATGCTTTCGCCTTCGACAAATCTCCATCTTCGGCCGTTTCATCGAAGCGTTCGGCACAGAATACCCCGTAGACCCATCCATCTTCATGAAGCGTAAGCCTCATATCGTACAAGTTGGTGGCAGGATAATTCTCCTCGGGTATCATTACCGGGTAATCCCAGAAACGGAAGTTATCAATACCATTCGGACTTTCCGCGATGGCGAAAAAAGACTTCCGGTCGGCCCCTTCCACTCTCACCATCATGAGATATTTTCCTTGCCACTTTATAGCCGCCGAGTTCATGGTCGCGTTGATCCCGATCCGTTCCATCAGAAAAGGGTTCGTTTCCGGATTCAGGTCGTACCGCCAGAGCGGGGGCGTGTGGGCTGCTGTAAGCACCGGGTTCTTGTATCTCTTGAATATGCCGTTCCCATATAACACCGGGGAGTTTTCTAATGAAATCAACCGTTCGTATTCTCTGTTAATTGCCTCTAATCGTTCCTTAAAATGCATGTCCATCTATTTCTCTATTCACTTTGTTATTAATTCTTTTCTTCAAAACTCTGGTTTCTCATCATGGTATCATTCAGATTTGGTTTCGGGATTTATCCTGCTTCTTTCCACAAGAATCAAGTAGTTATCCTTTGATTATATTACGGTTATTCCGGTGTAAGAATATAAACAACCTCGCGGCTCGAGCCGAGTATTTCATTTTTCAAGGATATTTCCCCTGCAGCCTCTTCAATATTCCGCACCGGGTCATAAATTCTCATCGTGGGCTCGAAGCTTTCTCCTTTATATCTGCCATACGCTCCCGGCAGGTCGATTACGACATCCGTCATAATGGTACTGTTACTTGGGTTGAACAGGTACACGTATACCTCGTTTCCACATTTCACCCCGAGAGCCTGCAGATCACCTGCTTTTACCGCGAGCTGTTCAAACGCCCCTTTTCCGGCGTACAACATACGATCGCTTATCTCTCTTACACCGCGGAAATAGGGTGTCAGACGGCGGGCGTCGAAGTACTCCCACCACCAGCTCATGGGGGTAACAGGGGTGGGAGAAAAAATACCGTACCACAATCCCCGTTTGAAGTCGATATCCATTTCGTGAGAGAAGTCATCGAAGTTTTTCGACCAGTCCCATTCGTGTCCGAATTCACCGATAATATAGGGTTTCCCGAATTCGTTCACGTAGTTGTTTATCTCTTCGGGCAACACAGACGTGTTGTTATAGATATGCTTCTGGTTTATATCAATGTTGGCGATGGAATTCAATCCCTCGATATCCCGGTGCGATATGCTGGTAGTCACGATATGCTGGTACGGGTCAACCTGTTTGAGGTAGCTACTCATCTCTTCATGCCAATCAACAATCAGTTTCCCATCGATGGGATTGCCGGGATCACGGAATTGCACGTTATCCACTTCGTTAAAAAACTCCCACATGGCGATGGCGGGGCTATATCCCCAGCGCGCGACAATATAGCGAAGTCTATTTTTATACCAAGCGCGTGCCTCAGGAGCGGCAAAAAACTCTTCGGGAGAGGTTACCGGGCCGCGATCCCGAGTAGTATACCCTCCTTGGCCCAAGGTAAGCATAATGTAAAGATCGAGGGTTTCAGAGAGCTCGATCACGTGATCCATCCGGGCAAGCGCATCGGGATTATAGTACTCCGTCGACACGTTGTAACGGCTGTTATTAAAAGGACCTTCGTAGTCTATAGGCAAGTTCCACGAGCATATCCACGTGCGATAGAAGTTCCCGCCATTACGTGCAAACTCGGGCAGCATGTAGTCGTAATGATAAATATCCGCTCTCTCGTGCAGGTCCTTAAAAAATTTAGAATCGTCGGTATCCCTTGTTTCCCAACCAATATTCTGGCCCACGCCGCGAAAAGGGGTACCATCATCGAATTGCAATATCCAGTTAGATTTGGTGCGCAGGAACCCCGGTTTTCGAGAGGCACTCGCGTAAAAGGAGTGTTCGCTGGAGAGAGCGCTTTTCTTTCTCCCACGGGAGAGTTGAAAGGTGTACTTGTATTCCCCCGTCTCTCCCGGGGTAAAGCGAGCTTTCCAGAGGGATGTTCTCCCGCTTTCACCGGATTCATAATAACAAGGGAGTACCAGTTTTTTCCCGGAAGGGGCTGTAATATGCATATCAAGGGCTACCTCTTCTTGAAAATGAGGATTCTCGAATTTTGCCACCAGCTCAATCTCGATATCCACCCGCGCGTATTGCTCGGGAGCATTCGTGTTAAGGGTCACTGTCTTAATCTGACCCGCGACAACGTTAGCAAACAGAACTGCAAGGATTAATAGCGTAGTTTTCTTCATACTAGCTTTATTTTTTAATACGGTATCCCTGTTTATTCTTGATCACCCCGTTTTCTAAAACGATATGATCGGAATCACAAAACTCGATAAAGTCGGGTTCTGCCGGGTGCCCTTTATAGGGTAAAAAGTGATGGTTGGACGACTCATCATCATTTCTCCAAAAAATCAATAACGACGGGTTGCTGTTGGTTATATAAGGAAGCACTTCACGGGTGAAATATTTATCATACGTAACCCCTTCGATACCCATTTCGGTAATCCCGAATGGCTTGCCCTTCTCTTTGGACAATTTAGACAATGTTTCCAAGTTAGATTTCAACGCCGCGTGGTTTCTCCCGTGGTAGCAATCCATTCCTATAAAATCTACAAACTCGTCTCCCGGCCATCTAAAAGTCAAACGCTCTCGGGTATTTTCATATACCTCGTCCATTTGCGGGGATATCGCGTAAATCATATTATGGATTCCCTTGACATCCCTCAGGTATTTTATCGTGAATCTCCATAGTTCGACAAACTCCTCGTCGGTTGCACATTTTTTTCCCCACCAGTTCCATGTTTGCGTGTGCTCGTGCCAAGGACGAAAAATAAAGGGAATGGGCTCGCCGTTCTCGTCTTTTAGCGTGTAGATATAGTCGGCCAAGTTATCCATCCATGTTTTAAACAGCAGGTTCAATCCCGAGTTTTCAGTCAATATTTCCCGGACAACGTCATTATCCGAATTATCCCATGATGTGCCAACGGGGTATGCCGCGTTTTTATCATACGTTTTCGGGTTATCCACGTGCCAGCAAAACGTGATGATTTGTCCTCTCTTATATGCGTATTGTACAATCTCACGCATTTTATCGAAGGGAATTCTATTAATATTGAGGCTGTCGTTATGTTCAATTTTGCCAAAGTCAAGACTACATACCGCGGGATGTTCACCAACCATCGAGTAAACATCGGAGTACCCCAAGCGGTCTCGCCAACCGTGTCCGTAGGCGAGCGCGTCGTGATGGCCGAATAATGTTAGGTTATTTTCTTGAACATCCCACAAGAACGCGTATAAGTCTTTGGTCTCCCGGGTAGCCTTGTTGTCTACCAAGTCAACATCTTGCCCGTGCACCAAAAGCAAATTCACGCAAAAGAGGAGTAATAGAAGCAGCTGTCTCATACGATCATTTTTTGTAATTAGTTAATGAACCTCGATATTCTCGGCCATTGTATACATATCCGGCAAATCTGCCGCGAAAAAGGTGAGGGGGCTTTCATAAAATGAAACAAAGTCTCTCTCGGACACATGTCCCTTAAAAACTGAAAAGTAGTGCGATCCCTCTTCGGCCGGGTCGTATTTGTTGCGCCAGGTAACCACCATGCTTACTTTTCGTCCCGTCATCGGGGCCAGAATATTGTTTGTCCAGTAGTCGGCTTTAGAGAAACCCTCCACACCTGTTTCGGTGACTCCACAAGGTTTTTTCTTCGCTATAGCAGCGGCGGAGAGTGCTCTCAGGTTATTCACGAAAACGTTGTTATTGATCCCCTGGTAGGAGTCCATTCCTATAAAGTCCACGTAATCGTCGCCGGGCCAGCGGTAATAAAAATCCTCCACGCTCTTCGACGAATCCATTTGCGGGCTGATAGCATAAATAAAGCTGTGCACTCCTTTCTCATTCTTCAGGTAGTCAACCGTGTATTGCCAGAGCGCCACAAACTGGGCGGTAGTGGTACAGGTAGAGCCCCACCACGACCATGATTGCGTGTGCTCGTGGAAAGGACGCAAGATTATTGGAATTGTTTTGCCGTCATCTCCCTTCAGGTTTAAAGCGAACTCCGCCAGCCGGTCTAACCATGAATTGAATTTCTCTCGCGTGGGGCTGTTTTCTTTTAATATCTCACTCGCGACCTGATCGCTTGAGTTATCCCAAGAGTCTCCCCCTGTAAGCGGGTTATTCAGATGCAGGCACGCGGTAATAACCATTCCGCGATTATAGGCCTCTTTACACACTCTCTCTCGAATACTGTTTTCCGCGGCGTCCGACTCGTGCCTGTCATCCATCACCGGTGCAAAATCAATGCTCAACACCGCGGGGTAATCCCCGGCTACATCTTTGGTATCCGATCCCCCGGGCACGTTATACCACCGGCGGCCGTAAAACAGGTCGTCGTGGTGGCCAAACATAAATCCTTTTTCCTGTATTGCCCATAAATTTGAATACAAGGCTTTAGTCTCTGAGGTAGCACTCTTGTCGGCCAGCTTTAATATCACGGCTTCTGCTGGCGGTTCCGGCTCCCCGTTGACTCCATCATCCTCGGGAGAGCACGCGGGAAGCATGCAGGCTAGGCATATCAAAAGCAAGTAATAGTGGGGGGATAGTTTCATACGATTAAAATTTCAATTAGCCGGGACGATAGGTATTTGCTATTCGTCCCGGGTTATAATCAAATACTTGGACTAACGTTTTTCTATTAACACGAAATAATTTCTCGGCTTTTTCACGAACTTATCGTAATCGGAATAGATATTGTTCCAATCATCAACCCCGTTAAGTACAAACCTAAACGCTTGATCTGGAACTGTCAACTTCAGGTCATCACCAAACAGGGGATACGTTCCACTATTCAATAATTGCCCGGTAGTTACCCTTCCATTGGAATCGGTGAAAGTTATGGTTTGAGCGGAATAGTCCCGAACCCACGTGCTTTCTCCAACCGGTATTTGACGATAAAATTTATTCAAATCAATATCGTTGTCACCTTCATTATTAAATTCTCCATTGTAAATGCAGTTCCAGTAATTCCCGTCTTCGCCGGCATGATGCAGGCAGCTGCCTGTTGTATTCCCATTCTCCATGATCTCTGTCATGGTAAACTCTAAATAATTGTCTGTCTCGGCATCGGGGCCTTCCCCGCTTTGATCCCAGCACCACGACTTATCGCTTGGCTTCATGACGGCACCTCCACCATACTCCGGTCCCGTACCCCCGTATACATATAAATCCCTGATATCATAAAAGCCTATCAGGTCTTCAGAAAAAGGAGACATGTGAATGGTGTAGGTACGCGTTTCTCCTGTTTCCGAGGTAACGGAAAACGAGGGTGCCCCGCTTGCGAAATCCATGGTTCCTCCAGCGGCAACGGAAGAAGTGGCTTTATACGAGGTCATCAGCTTATCAAGCTTCACCTTTGACAGGTCATCAATCATATCAACCGCTAGAGCTAACTCTATCGTTCCGGTAGCGGCATCGTTCGAGGTAATAATAGCTTTACCAGCCTGCCCTTGGAATTTTATTTCCAACACGGTACGTTCACGGTTCCAAGAACCATCCGCGATATCGGCCCACGGGTCGTTTTTACACGACCAGCTTGTAAGCAATAATATTACACATATAAATAGGGTATGCGTCAATGTTTTCATTGTTCTCATTTTGAAAGTTAATAATTAGGGTTCAGGTCGGTCTCGATGGAAGGAATCGGGTAAAACACCATATCGTTGGCCGTTAACCCCTGCTCTCTTGCTTCTGCTATTTCAGTATGCAACCGGTTCCAGCGACGAAGGTCATAGCAACGATCTCCTTCAAACGAAAGCTCGTAGCGCCGTTCGTTCAACACGGTTTCGCGAAAGGTATTTTTATCTAAACCGGAAGGCAGATCTCCTAATCCCGCGCGAGCACGGATAGAGTTCACTAGTTCATAAGCCTTGGTGGTTGGCCCCGCGGCTTCCGCGTATATCAACGCGACATCAGAATACCGCATCAAGTATGGCCGTGTAGATGTCTTATCGCCCATGAAATGAGGATCTATAAACTTGCGGCAGAAGGGGTACTCCAGCCTTCCATCTGAATAGGACGCACTCAGGTTACCGGAAGCATCGTACACTCTATCCACGATAAGCCACTCTTTTCGACGATCTCCAGCCTCAAACGAATTGTAGAAGGGTATACTGGTCCTGTATTCTCCCCAGCCGTCATGAGAGGGTATCATTTCATCCGTGTCCCCTTGCCTCAAGTAGATGGTTGCTCCCGAAACGTAAGGGATATACATCTTCGATATTTTAGAGTATTGTCCTTCGTTCTCTCCCGTACGATCCATTGACATAATAAAAATATGCTCGGGCCCGTTTGGTTTTTCAACATCATAAATATCCAGCAGGTTGTTCGAAAAACCAAACACTGACTGTTCAGGGTTATCCACGACTTTTCCCGCGAATTCAACCGCTTTTTGATAATACTCCTCCACATCATGAGTCATGTTGATATATTCAGGTACTCCATGTTCTTTTGAAGACGCGATATACAGGTAGGATTTAGCTAAAAAAGAGTGAGCAGCTGCCCTATCGGCACGTCCCGCAACGGGTGCGGGATAATATGGTAGCAAGTTCCCGGCTTCGGTAAAATCAACGATAATCCTGTCCCACATCTCATCTAACGTGGCGGCAGGGGGCTGGGTTGCTTCTGATAGTTTTTCAACCGGCGCGAGATGAATAGGTACCCGTCCAAAATTACGAGCCAAATTAAAATAAGAGTATCCCCGCATGAAATACGCCTCTCCTAAATACCTGTTTTTCAATCCCTCATCGATATTCATTTCGGCGACCTTCTTTATCACGGCGTTCGCCCGGTTGATGGCAATGTATGAATATTTAAAGAGATTTGCCAAATGCATATTTGTCCTGAAGCTATTTATGGACCACCCGTCCAGGTTCTTCGTGTCGGCAGCAGCATCTCCTTTTGGATTCATATCATCCGTATTCATATCTCCCAAGAAAACGATGGTACGTGAATACTCAATATAAGTAATCGCGTCGTAAATATAGTTCACGGCTGACTCGGCATCAGCTTCTGTTTTATAAAAATTATCTTCAGAATAAAACCCATAGGGATATTCTTCCAGGTCGCATGAAATCATTCCCAGTAATCCAATCACGACGGTGAATGTTAATTTGTATATATTTTTCATACTTGTCGTTTTAAATAGCGTTTAATTAAAATGTTATATCAAGACCAAACGTCCACTTCCTCAAGCGGGGATATCCCCCGGAATACATTCCCAAGACACCTACCTCCGGATCATACCCGGAGAAACCCGTGAATGTATACAGGTTACTCACGTTTCCATATAAACGGATACTTCCCTTGGAGTCCAAGAACGGGAACGTGTATCCCAATGATACATTCTGAATACGGACGAAGGATCCATCTTCAATCCACCAGTCGGAAAACTTATACTGTCTATTCGCGTTCAGGCTAGGATATTCGTTCCCCGGGTTATCGGGTGTCCAACGGAGCGGTTGATTGCTGGGTTGATTAAAGCGCTGCGTGTTGATTACATCATTTCCGAAAACACCATTAAAAAAGAGACTCAAATCAAACCTTTTATAGGCTACATCTAGATTGAATGACCCCACCCAATCCGGGTTAGGATCTCCAATTATCATTCTATCGTTCTCATCAACAACGCCTAGCCCGTCTTCATCGTATATGTTTAAATACTTGAATTCACCCGGATACGCATCGTCACCTTGCAAACCGGCCTCGTAACCTTCCGCTAAAGATTGGACGATACCCTCTGCTTTATAACCATAATATACATACATCGGTTGTCCCACGGCCAGGATATTGGTAAACGACCTAAACTGTTCCGATGAATTTCCGTAATTCTCGTAAAGCATGCCCGTTCTTGTATCCGTGTTTAGCCCTGCCTCTATGGAGTTACCTAAACTTAACACCTCGTTACGGTTCCTCGAGTAAACAACCGTTCCTCCAATTCGCAAATCGTTGTTTTGATATATAGTCCCGTCAACAGTTAACTCTATCCCTCTATTTCGAATCTCTCCATCGTTAACCCACATCCTGTCATAACCGGACGATGGCGCGATATTTCTTTCGCGCAATAGATCGGACGTGTGCTTCGTGTACCAATCGAAAGTCACATTCAATCGCTGCCTGAAAAAGGACATATCTAAACCCACGTCGAATTGTCCTGTTGTCTCCCATTTTAACCCGGCATTAGGTATCCCGCTCCAGACTGCAAATATGCCGTCTTGCCCGGATGTCCCCGATTGGTACCCAGGGCCTATAGCAGTAACAAACACCCCGTTATGAAAATATTTATGCTGCCCGTAACGGCTTAGTGTCTGGTAAGCACTGATTCCTTGATTCCCCGAGTAACCATAGCTCGCGCGCAATTTTAGCACATCAAAAACATCCCATTGCTTTATAAACTCCTCTTCTTGTGCATTCCAGCTAATAGCACCGGATGGGAAGAAAGCGTATTTATTATCCCTACCAAATTTAGACGATCCATCCATACGTGCGGTGAGTGTCGCCAAGTACCGGTTGTCATATCCATAATTTAACCGCGCCAGCCCAGAAACTAATTCGGTCTTGTACAGGCCATTGCTGATGGAGTAGGTAGAAGCATCGCCAGAGGCAAGGTTCTCGTTGCCCAAGGATTCATTCACGAAACCTTTAGCACCTAAATAGGAACTACGGGATTGATAATTCTCGTACGAGTAACCTCCCATAATCGTTAAATTATGCCTATCGAATTGTTCATTGTAGGTGGCATAGGCTTCTACAACAATATTGTCATCTTTCCAGTTATTGATACTGCCATACCCGTCGTTAAAGGTTCCGGTCTCGGTATATTTCTTCGGAAAATACTGATCGGTAATCGACTCACCATGTTTGTAGTTAAACTGGCCTTTCACGTTTAACGCCTTCGTGATTTGCCAATCAAGTAGCCCAAAACTGACCACGTCTAGTCCCTTGGACTCGTTTTTCTGGAGATTGGTGATCGCCAGTGGATGATAATAATCATTAACGCTGTATTGGAAATAACTGCCATCTTCATTATATACCGGGAAGATTGGATTTCTCCCATAGGATAATCCACCATTATTCTGGCGTTGATTCCTTACAATATTTGAACTGAGCCGGGCATTGAAGTTTTCAAACAGCTTGTGCTCGACTGAAAAATTGAATCCATATTTCTTGTAATTATCCTTTATATACACGCCGTTATCGGAATAATAATTTGCACTTGCTATGAAATTGGTACGATCTGTCCCACTCGACACTTGCACGGTTGTATTATTGGATACCGGCGTCGAACGGAATACTATATCATCCCAGCGAGTATTCGTGGTCCATGTAGTCTGTAATTCTTCTATAGAGGGATAATAAATTCCCGCGGCATTCACGGCTCCAATATAGGTGGGGGTGAGCCCCGCGTTTATATTCGCCTCATTACTTAACATCGCCATCAGCACGGGGTCTCTCCATAAATTCAACTCGGAAGTAAATCCCGAAAACGTGGTTTGTTGATGTATAGTCACCCTCGTGGTGTTTTGTTGGGCGCGGCGCGTGGTGACCAAAATAACCCCGTTGGCACCTCGTGACCCATAAATAGCAGACGCGGAAGCATCTTTTAATATTTCCATCGACACGATATCCTGGGGATTAATTTGTTTTAAGTCCCCGGCATCCCCGAACGGGAAACCGTCAACCACTACCAACGGCGTGTTAGAGCCTCGTAGCGAAGAGTTCCCGCGAATCCTGACCGTGGCTCCGGCCCCAGGATCTTGCGAAGAGTTGATAATCTGAACACCCGCGACTCGTCCTTGAAGTAATCCTTCTATCGAGTTAGCAGGTATCACATTTAATTTCTCCGTTTTAAGAGAAGAAACAGAGCCAGTGAGATCACTTTTCCTCATTGAACCGTACCCAACCACCACTACTTCTTCCAGCAACTCTGTATCCTCATTCATAAGAACCGACAAGCGGGTTCGGTCGCCAACACGAATTTCTTGTACCCGATATCCAATACTTGAAAAAATGAGTACGGGATCCTCTGTAGTTACATGCAAAGAAAAATTCCCGTTTATATCGGTTACTGTACCGTTTAAGGTTCCTTTTTCCATAATATTCACCCCAATCATCGCGGAATTATCGCTAACGTCCACCACGGTACCCGTTATTTCCTGTTGCTGGGCCATTAGCGAAAGACTCGTTAAAAGAGTCAGACATAACATCATAAAGTTTTTCATACAGTTACAAAATGTTATTAATAAATAATCTCAATAATATTACAAAAGTAATGGAGGCAAATTCAACAATCAAGTACTATATTATCCCAGAATAACACTTATTTTAATCTTGGCGGCTATTGTAACATTTTTTATTGCACAAGGCAGACAAAGCGAAGTAATTCGAATTTCCCCTTGAATAAGCATTATTTCCGGAACACTTAAAGGAGAAAGCAAGACGCGATTTAACAAAAAATGGTATTATCTTAATTCAAACTAATACTATTCGCATGCGACAAAAAATACAGTTTTCATCATTTCAGCTTAATATTTAAAAGGATAAGGACGGAAGTACCCTTGGAAAACGAGTAGCCAATTAAATAACAAGTTTTGTTTTCCGGTAATTTTCTCGAAATTCTTTTGGGGTACACCCCTTTTTTTTCTTGAAAATACGGTTGAAATTTGACAGGTTATTAAATCCACTTTCATAACAAATCTCCGTTATGGTGTTGGTGGTATCCACGAGAAATCTCGTGGCATGCCCAAGGCGTATGTCTATAATATAATCGGTGACAGTCTTTCCGGTACGTAATTTAAAAAAGCGGCTCAATGCGACAGGGGTCATTCCAACTATATTCGCGAGATCCTCTAACCGAATATCTTCTTTATAATGGGCGTTGATATACTCGTAAATCTTTCGCACGCGCCTGCTATCGGAAGTTTCATCAATATGTGCAAACGAGGTACTCGCTAAAGCACGATAATTATCACAGAGGGACAGCTCGTACAAGATGGTCAACAGTTTTATGACTGCATGGAAACCGGATTCCTCGGCCGAGAGTGTATCAAGCATGGGATAGACTCTCATAATGGTTTCCATCGGAAAATTGATTCCTTTCTGGGCGTCGTTGAGCATCTTCCGAATACTATCGAACTGATTTTTATGAATAAGATTATCAAAAAAGAGATCCTTGGAGAACTGGATGGTTATTTCTCGTATCTGTTTCGAGGTACATTGATGCTGTTCCCACACGTGCTCCAAATCCTCACCGGCGATAAGCGTAAGATCATATTTACCAATTATTTCTACCGAGTCGCCCACAATACGCCTAACCCCCTCGGCATTCTCGATATAGTTGATTTCAAACTCGCTGTGAGAATGCATGGGGTATGTAAACTCCGATTTTCGTCTATCAGCAATGTAAAAACAATCCTTATCCGATAAAGGAGTGATTTCATGTATTATATGTCCTCGATTTACATTCATTCGAGCGGGAGTAACTTAGTTGAATAACCCTTCCCTTGGCGATACGCCAAGGGCCCTATTGCACCCCCAACGGGGGTGACACCACTAGTCGAACATCTTCTTGAATTTATCGAACACGGTTTTCCGTGCTGACGACGAGGGGACAAAATTGACCGATTTATCCATTTTCTCGAGCCATTCCCTCTCTTTGTCATCGAGTTTCTCGGGAACGTACACGTTCACGTTCACCAGCTCATCGCCTTTACCATAGCCGTTGACAGAAGGCAGCCCCTTGTTGCGCAACCGGAGCACTTTACCCGGCTGCGTGCCGGGCTCTATCTTCACCTTGGCCATCCCTTCAATGGTGGGTACCTCCACCGTGCCGCCCAAAGCAGCCATAGGGAAACTCAGGAAAAGGTTGTAGATGACATCGTTTTCGTCCCGGATAAGGTTCGGGTCTTGCTCCTCTTCTACCACGATAAGCAGGTCGCCGTTGATTCCTCCTCTTCGGGCGGCATTTCCCTTGCCCGACATGGAGAGTTGCATTCCTTCCGCCACCCCGGCGGGGATGCGGATAGGGATTACCTCCTCGGCGCGCGTGATGCCTTCGCCGTTACAATGAGCACATTTTTTCGTGATAGTGTTGCCGTCTCCGTTACAGGTGGGGCACGTGGAGCTGGTTTGCATTTGCCCCAGGATGGTATTCGCCACGCGTGTCACCACCCCCGAACCGTTACAGGTACCGCAGGTGGCGATGGCTGTTCCTCCCTCCGAGCCATTCCCGTCGCAATGCGAACAGGCGACCAACTTCTTCACCTTTATCTTTTTCTCGACCCCGTTGAGGATCTCGCGCAGCGTGAGCTTCACTTTCACCCGGAGGTCGGAACCGCGGTTCACCCTGCGGCCACGCTGTCCACCGAATCCGCCAAAACCTCCGAAACCGCCAAAGTGGCCGCCAAAGATATCCCCGAACTGGGAGAAGATATCGTCCATCGACATGCCACCGCCGAAACCACCGGAAGCTGAACCGCTCACCCCGGCATGCCCAAACTGGTCGTACCGGGCCCGTTTATTGGCGTCGCTCAGTACCTCGTACGCTTCGGCAGCCTCTTTAAACCTCTCTTCTGCCTCGTGGTCTCCCGGGTTTTTGTCGGGATGATACTGGATCGCCTTCTTACGGTAAGCCTTCTTTATCTCCTCGGCAGAAGCCGACTTCGACACATCGAGTATTTCGTAATAGTCTCTTTTCGTTGCCATATTATTCCCCCACGATTACTTTGGGGAAACGGATGATTTTTTCGTTCATCTCGTATCCCTTCTGGATGCAATCCACCACCGTTCCTTTCCGCGACTCTTCGGTGACCGGGATAGTGGTTACCGCTTCGAAGCGGTCGGCGTCGAAAGGTTGCCCCACGGCTTCAATCTCCTTTACCCCGTGTTGTTTCAAGAAGTTTATAAACTTGGAGTAAATGAGATCCATCCCCTCGAGCAACGCCTCTTTGTCGTCTGTCTTGTGCAGCGAATCGAGTGCCCGCTCAAAGTCGTCCACGAGGGTCACGATATCGAGGAGCACCCGCTCGCCCCCACTCTTGATAAGCTCGGTCTTCTCTTTCAGCGTGCGTTTGCGGAAGTTATCGAACTCGGCATGCAGGCGCAGGTAGCTATCGTTCAACTCGTCATACTTCTGCTGAAGCGTCTCCAACTCCTCCACCGGATTGACTCCGTTATTTTCGGATTCTCCCGTTTCTATCGTGGACGCGGTATCCGCGTCTGTCAATCTGTCGCTTTTCTCTCTCGCCTCGTTTTCCGGCTGACCTTTGGTCACCTCTCCCTCGAGATCGTCGATCCGCTCCTTGGGATCGGTATTATTTTTGTTGTCTTGTCTCATATTCAATTCAATTGGATTGCCACCGACATATACAGCAAATAGTTTGCCAAAAAAAATCAGCGCAAAAACGGCCTTTCGCGCCGGCGGCAAACAGAACTCGTAGAACGATACAGCGACGGGGCAAGTCAGAGGAACAATTCACACCATTCGTCAAACACCTTCACCTGGTGCCAATCGTGTCGTTTAAGTCCCTGCCGGATTTTTTTTATCGGCTTCTCTTTTCCCAAGTGTGATTTGGAAAAAAACTTATCGGCAAAACAGATGATTTTCTCCTCCAAGCTTACGGGGCGCATATCTCGATGAGGAATTGGGAGCTTCCGCTTGATGATGCCCTCGAGGCTAAGGCCTGTTCCGGTGTGGCGCTCACATACCAACCCATGCTTGGGATATCCTTCCAAGTCGAGCAGCTCACGCCCCAGGTAACCGTGACAGATATAGGGATAGGGGCCCTTGCACGCGATATGGGGAGCGTTGGTCATAAAGATGCCAATGTCGTGTAGCATGCCCGCCTCTTCTATGAACCGGGTATTTACAGCCAATTCCGGATGCTTCGCCGCGATAGAAAGCGCTTTGTTTGTCACATCGGTCACGTGCGATAGGTAGATATCGTATAATTTCGTGCCCCTCGAGTAATATGTATCAATAATTGCTTGAATATTCATAAAACCAGCCTGTCATCATCTTTGACGGATTACATTAATCAGGGTCTGCTTTGCTTTTGTGCAAAAGTAACACAAAAAGATGAAACGATAAGGGGAGGAAAGGGGTACCCGGATAAAATTTGGTTGTTTCGTGGGATGAAAAAAAAGTGACGGCTTAAAAGTTGCCGAACCGGATACCCACGTTGACAGTACGCGGTTGCGAAGGCCCGTAAATATAGTCTGAATCACGGTACATTCCCCTGTCGTAGTCTCTCTGTATCTGGTTGAAAATATTCTTCACCCCCGCGAAAAGCTCCAACGTTGTTTCCTTGCCCAAATGGAAGTCATACGAAAACAACAGGTCTGCCACGAGGAAATCAGGGGTTCTCTCCAACCTTTCCCCTTCGATGATATCCCCGTTGTTGATGGCCGCCTGCACCCTTTCCCGCTCGGCACCCTCGAAGTCATTGGCATAGAGTCCGAAGTGCGACACATCCATCGATCCGGTATAGTTGAGGGACAGAGAGGTGTTAAAATGCTCCGTCGGCTTCCAGATAAAAGTGGCATAGCCGTACTGGCCGGGGGTTCTCAGGAAATTCTTCGAGACGCTCCCTTCTTCTTCCCCCCACGCCTGTGCTTTTTTGTAGCGGCTTGCTTGGAAAGTAAACCCGAGCTGTGCCTCTAATCGAGTGGACAGGAGTGACTTCAGTTCGAGGTTGACTCCGGACACGTACGCGCCGTCTTCGGCGTTTACCCTCTCGTAGTAAAAACCGCGCGACTCATCCGCCTCGTCGAGCAACGCGTACTCGTTGGCGAACGGGTTGATCAGTTGCGTGTAAAACCCTTCCACCAGAAAATCGTGGTAAGTGCTACCCCAAACAAATACCGAGTTGAAAGAGGCGGTGTACGCGTTGGAGGTCTCTTGTTTCAAATCGGGGGAGTTACGTGTCTCCACCCGCGTGGCGTTTACAAGGTCCACGTGGAGGTCCTCGTTAAAGACTTGGGGGGCGCGATAGCCCCTGGCATAGCCCACCCGGAAGCGCAAATCGGGCGTCAGCTTGTAGAGCAGTCCCGCGCGCGGCACCAACACGCCACCGCTAGGATCATCGGACACGCTTTCCGTATCCTTGATCCAATAATAATCGTATCGCAGCCCTAAGGTAAAATTCACTTTCTCCGTTTTCCAGTCTTGCTGCACGAAGGTGCCCAACGTATTCGAGTACTGGTCGAAAAGCGTGACATTCTCTTCTCCTTCGGCGCCCAATTTCACATCACGCAAGTTATCGTTGGTATTATCGATCCCGAAAACGGTCGTGGAGGGAGCGAACAAGAAATGGTCGCTGTTCAGGTTATACTGCGCCCCTACCGAAGTGGTGAGGTTTTTGGTGTCTCCGTAGCCGCCCAGGTCTTGCTCGGCTCCGTAGTACGAGTCGCGCGCGACATGTTGGGCCGACACGTACAGGTTCAGCTTATCGTACTTGCCGTTGGTAAAGAGATCGTACGAGAGGTTCCCCCCTGAGATAAGGTGTTGGAGTTGCTCGGCGACGTCTGCCTCGTGGGGAAGGTAATCGAGCATATTGCCTCCACGGCGGTACTCGCTGATCCGGTACCCGTCAAGCGAGATCTTGCTCCTGCTTCCCGGTTTATGAAACACGTTGAATCCAAACGTGGTGTTATCCAATTCAACCATTTCGCTGAAGCCGTCCCCGTTGGCATCATAGGCGCCCCTGTTGCGCAGCATGGTATAAATATACCCGCCCGTCTTCCGGTCGTCGCTCACTACCGACGCGTTCACGTTCAGCTCCGTATCTGCCTTCGTGGTAGAACCCTCGCGCCCTCCCACGTTGATCGCTCCTATCCGGCTATCCATACTGAAAGAGTTCCTGGCAGGTTCCTTGGTGATGATATTCACCGTTCCCGCGATAGCGTTCCCGCCAAAAAGGGCCGACCCGCCTCCGCGAACCACCTCCATCCGTTCCACCATGTTGGTGGGGATCAATTCCAAGCCGTACACACCGGCCAGCCCGCTAAAGACCGGGCGGCTATTCAACAGTATCTGGGTGTAAGCCCCTTCCATCCCGTTCATCCGCAACTGGGTGAACCCGCAGCTCTGGCAGTTGGTCTCGGTGCGGAGCCCGGGGGAAAACGACAAACCCTCGGCAATATTCACCGACTGGGTCTGCACCATCAATTGCGGCGAGATAGACGAGACCACCACCGGCGCCTCGGCACGGTTGGTCTGGTTGCGGTCTGCCGTCACCACGAGGGCTTGCAGGTTCAGCGGGTCTTCTTTCACCACGAACTTGATCTCCACCGTCTTGTTAGCCTCGGTTTTCACACTCTGGGACACGCTCTGGTAGCCAAAACCGCTGACACGCACCGTCAACTCCCCTACCGGCAAGTCCACCAGTTGGAAATGCCCGGTGGCATCGGTAGAAGTACCGATGGTTGTCCCGTCGATGGTTACATTTATAAAGGGAACGTGTTCTCCCTCGCTTTGCACGTCACCCACGATGTTGGCGTCGGTGCCTGAACGCCCTTGCGCTTTTCCCGCGATCACCACGGTAAAAAGGAGGATCGCGCTATATATTATTTTTCTCATGAATTCAATAAATATTTGTAATGTCTATATTGAATAAGATTGCAGGCACCTTATCTTCAGCACCCTTCTTAATCAATACAATGTGTATTGGATGTTTTTTATAAAAAACGAAACTGCGCCCGTCGCGCCACAAGTGACAATTAACCATATGTCGTGGTTAATCCTATGCCACAGCGATGGTTAATCCTATGCCACAGCGACAATTAATTCTATGCCACAGCGATAGTTAATCCCATGTCCTGACGACAATTAACAATCGAATAGCGGGCGATTGAACAATTTCGAAAAATCTGCTCTGATTTTAATTAATGGACCACGTCGAGTGATAACAGAAACGACATGGTTAATGTTGAGGAATGCATGAGGTGGGAGGAGAACGTCCCCGGGATCTCGCGTGATAGTCGAGATACAGAAAGGGATGAATATACGCGTAGACTCTTTTTTGGTCGGTTCTAAACACGGTGACGGCCAACGCGACAAAAATAAAGAAGAGCATCTGGAGATGCCCGATATGGAACAGCTCTGCCGCCGTGTGGTCGTGTGTTTTAATGGGAGCCGCGTCTTGGCTCTTTTTATAAGGGTGCGCGTGCAGGATAATCCGGCCGTTGCTTAACTGGTGCGCGTGCAGAAATAGGGCGTTGTTTAACACAAACAATCCGAAGACCACGATCATCACTAAGGCGATCTGTTTGGATATATTATTTCTGAATCGCGCTTTCACTTTTCTTTCTAATTGGAATAAAACCTCCAGCACCTTCACAGGGTTGCACATATACATCTGACACCCAAGTGACGCGCCGCCCGCCGGACAATGATTTATTTGAAACCAAAGCGATGGACAAGGCTTGTGCTGTAATTCACGAAAACAAATGTAATGAAAGCCGAGAGCGGTGCCAAGCTTGTTTAGGCATTGCCGAGGCGCATCTTACATTATACAAATGTACAAAATTAGATCAAGCGAACAAATTCCCCTCTTCGAAAAAGCTGTTTTTTTATTTCTCGCATCATTGGCCGGATTACAATTATGAGTCTCCTCCGCAAACCCTATTTTGCCGATTTCGCCCGCACTACAAGGTGTTGTGGGTGGGGAGTTTTTCAAAAAAACTTATCGGAGCGGACTCAATTATTTAAAATTGAAATAATTGGATTTATTTTTTGCGGAAAGCCGGCATGGTGCAATCAGATCAGTTCACAACGGCACCACGTATTTCTTCATGGCCGTGTCTTGAAGCGACCGGGGCACGGCTATTTTTATTTCGTCCGTGATGATCTCGATCAGCCGCTCGCGCAAATACTCCTTCCGCGTGATCAAGCTAATCTCGCGGACGGGCGTGCTGTTTTTGAAGGGGCGCACGTTCTTCTTTTGCTTCTCGCTCAAGTTGGCAATGGCCATTTCCGGGATCACGGTCAGCCCGTCATTTTGATCCACGATCTGGATGAGCGTGTCGATGCTGCCCGCTTCAAACGAGAAGATCGATTGGTTGGCTCCTCTCCGCTTCTTCAAGTTGCACAGGTGCAGTATCTGTGTCCGGAAACAATGCACCTCGTCCAGTAACCACAGCTTCGAGGTGGAGAGGTCGCTTTCGTCCAACGCCGTTTTAGCGTAGAGAGCCCTCTCCGTGGGAGAAACGTAAGCAAAGAAACGCTCGTAATAAACGGGGCGCTCTTTGATGGCCGATTCCTTGAGCGGGGTTGCCACGATTCCTCCATCGAGGGAGTCGTTGGAAAGGGCTTTCAGGATCTGATCAGTAGTCAGCTCCGAAACCACGATCCGGATATCGTGCCTGCTTTCGTTATGGACCTGCATCAGCTTGGGCAGGAGGTAAGGTGAAACCGTGGGAATGAT
>JBBACU010000001.1:0-44323 GCA_041656815.1 Proteiniphilum sp. | reverse complement strand
TATGCCCTCGAAACCTTTAAGCCGCTGTACATGGAATTATTAACGAATCAAGAACCGGAAGAATGAAACAGACAGAAATGACAGCTGACTGGCAACAGGAACTACAGGAGATGAAAATGATCCTGGAGGACATGAGGGAGAGCCACGCTGAAATAACACGCTGGGTTAAGGAACTCTTCGGTGAACAGAAACAGGACACGAGAAAGTTCATGGAGCCGGACATCGCGGATTCGGCAAAAGTACCCATCGGCAAGGCCGCCGAAATACTTGGTATCAGTCGCGACACGCTCCGCAAACACACCGATAACGGGCTTATCAAATGCTCCTTTCAGAAGGGAACATACAGGCGGCAATACAGGGGAGCCGACATAAAAAAATACTGGCGGACCTGCCAGTGATTCTGGTTACAAATTAGTAGAACGATTCTTTAAAACTGCAGGAAACGGGCAATGTGAATTGCCCGGCACTTGGCGGGATGGAGAAGTGGTTAACTCGCGAGACTCATAACCTCGAGGTCCTGGTTCGAATCCAGGTCCCGCAACAATGCAATAGTGCACTCATAATAAAACAATTTGACATGAAAAAAAATGAACCGGCAAACCAGCCCGGATATCCGAAGTACAAATCACACAAAGAGGTCCGCGCCTTTAAGATAGGTAAAGTAGATTTCGATGCCGATGTTGGAGGAAACAGAGAAACTGACGGATCGGTCATTATCACTCCTGAAAACACGGTATACCCACCATTTAAAGTAGATGGAGAATTTGATCGCAGACATGCACCACAACCCGGGGGCTATATCGTGTTTTACGAGGACGGATACATCTCATATTCTCCGGCAGATGCATTCGAAGGCGGCTACACGCTTGGTGAGCAACATGATTTAATGATCAGGCTTAATCGTGAAAAAGACGATCTCCTTGAAAAATTGAAGAATCTGCATGATTTTCTCAACAGTGAAAAGGCTCCGAGTTTAAAGCCTTTGCAGTTCAGATTATTGACAATTCAGTTAAAAGTGATGCAAGCATACTCCGATATTTTGCAACTGCGTATAGAAAACATGGATTAACCCAATACCGGCTATCGGCCCTGTAAATAATAATTATAACAATTGAATAACAGGACTTTTTAAAACTACCTCAAGCGTGAGGGACAGGGTCGGAGCCGGTTTCTAATCACTTCAAAAAAAACAACAATGGAAACAGTAATCGAGGTAAGTCAACATGAATTGTTGACGAAATTAAAGACGATCGGCAGGATCTCGCAGCCAAAAAACACGGCTTACCCGGCTGCCGGTTGGTTCAGGTTCCGACGGCATCCTCAATGGGATGACGCGCTATCGGTTACCGCAACTGATATGACCGGCGAGATGTCGGCCAAGGTGAAATGCGAGAAGATCGAAAACAATGTGGACTTCTGCATTGATTCAAGAGTTCTTCTTGAAATACTTCCACAAATACCGGACCAACCACTGAAACTCACCGTGAATCCCGATAAGAGATTAAGCGTGGAATACTGGACCGGATCATTCGAGATCCCGCTGCATGACGAGAACTTATTTCCTGAAATCTCCATGAACTTGACAGATAATATGCCTTTATACATGAAAACGGAGATCATCGCGACGGGATTTAAGCAGGTAATAGATTTCACGGGCAAAGACGAGGTGAGGCCTGTTATGACCTCGGTGCTCATGGATATTAAAAAGGATGAAGTGACTTTCGTGGCTTCTTCCGGTCACGTTTTAAGCAAGCAAGTTTTCGAGTATAGCGCTGAGGTAGAACAACAGTTAATTATTCCCAATAACGCCGCGAAATTGATACTCTCGATGATTGATCCGGAAGTTGAGGAGGCCAACATAGAAATCACGAAAAAGAACTTCATGATCGAGATAGGTGACTTCACGATGGTGTACCTATTAACGGAAGGGAAATACCCTAACTATCGTAGCGTGATCCCGGCGCACAAATGGACCGCCAAGGTGGATCGTCAAGTGCTGCTTGGAGCAATCAGGAGGACGTCGGTATTCAGTCCTGATGGCTCGGGGATGATCGCGATGTACTTCATTGGCGACAAGTTGAGGATCACGTCGAAAGACATGGATTACAACCAGTCCGGAGAAGAAAGCATTCCCGTATCGTATGACGGCGAATCTTTTCAGATTGGATTTAACTCGAAACAGTTGATTTTGCTGCTCTCGTCGGTAAGCGACAAGCATTGCGAGATTAGGCTGACAACCCCCGGCCAGGCAGCGACTATTATCCCGGAAGAGACGGCCGGTGTAACACTACTAATAATGCCAATGATAATTGAATAGCATGAAAACAAATCATTTTGAAAAGACGATCAAGAAGTATCTTGATGAGCGGGCATTGACCGACGAGCTGTTTGCTGAACGATACCCAAATGAGAAAAAGAGCATCAAGGATTGTTGCACCTATATTGTAAACGAAGTAAAGAGGTCGGGAAGGTCGGGATATGCTGCCGAAGAAATATTCGGCATGGCCGCGCACTATTACGATGAGGACGACATCAAGCCAGGCAAACCGATTTCCAGTGTGCGTATTGTCGTTGACCACGTTCCGGAACTCACCGCTGAAGAAAAGGAACAGGCCAAGAGTGCCGCGATCGAGAAGTATCAAGAAGAGGTGCGAGCCGAGTTGATAGAAAAACGCAAGCGCGCCGCGGAGAAAAGGCGCAAAGAAGATATAGAGCAACCTACCCTGTTTGGATGATTCAAGTGTTATTTTATGCAACCAAGAACAAAGCTTCAAAAGAGAGTATACGCGCTCAGTCAAAAAATGCCTCCTCTGTCAGAGGCACAACGCGAATGGGCCTTAAAGAATGTTTTCAAACCCTCAGGATATATACGCAAGAAAAGTATCTGGTGTCACGAATGTGGATCCACTTTCAAATCAGAAAACACCATGCACGATGCGATCCTGGGGAAAAAGGAATGCCCCGTTTGTGGAGAGTGCATCGAATTACAACATAGTACTTACAGCAGTAACGTTTGGAGAGACTACTACTCGATTATCACCGAATCGGACGGATTTCAAGTGGTACGCCACTTCACGGTTGAAAAAAGTTTTCGAGTAGGTAAGCCGGCAGAAACTCGTATCGTCGAGGTAATTCAAAACTGGATAACCCCGGATGGCAAAGTAACGAACGTGGCACGAGAAACATACTTCGGAATTTATTACGACAACTGGAACTATTCTTCGCCGATGGAGGTGAGACGCCCAAGCAGCGTGAGAGGGAAATACAATCCTCACACGGATTACGTCTATCCTCGTAAGCGGTTTATCAAAGAATTGCGAAGGAACGGGTTCAGGGGTGGACTACATGGAATAAGACCTAAAACACTATTCGTGCTACTGCTTACAGACCCAAAAGCAGAAACACTACTAAAGGTAAAGCAGTACTCTATGCTGAAATATTTTATCAGTACTTGGCGAAATATAGATGATTACTGGCCGTCGATAAAAATCTGCATACGCAACAACTATATAGTTAGGACGGCCGAAACTTGGGTAGACTATCTGGAGATGCTAAAACGCGACGGCAGGGATCTCCGCAACGCGCATTACGTGTGTCCAGCGAACATAAAGGAGGCACACGATCGCCTTGTAAGAAAATTCAATCGTATCCGTGAGAACGAAAAAAAGGAGAAGCTAAGAAAGGTTGCTGCCAGCTACGGAGAGTTTATAAGCCCGTTTCAAAATTTCTGCTTCAAGAATGGAGATATAACGATCACTCCTTTTCTCACCCTTGAGCAATTCAAAGAAGAAGGAACGATATTGAATCACTGCATCGATTCCAGCAGCTATTACAATCGGAGAGAAAGCTTGTGTTTCTCCGTGCGTGTTGACAACGTTGTCACTGCAACAATCGAATTCAGCCTGATTGATGGTAAAGTATTGCAGCTAAGATGTAAAGACAATGAGGATCTCCCGCCCACGCTACAAAAAAGAGTACTTGAATTATTTAATCCTCATTCTCGAGAAATAATGAGGGTAGTATCAGGAATCATAAAACAACCGGCATAACATGGCAGAGCTTCACTACTCCATATTGAAACGCGGCGCAACGATCCGGTATCACGGCACGTTTCGGCACGTTGGGCGTATTGGTAAGGAAGCTGTCAGCAAAGGCTTGGGTGAAGCAATAAAAAGGAAATGGGGCCTTTCCGGGTCCGACATCGAGGAGCTTGAATGCTATTATTTCAAGAACGGGAAAGAGATCATGATAAGTAAGTATAACCGAAAAAATGTAAACAATGAAACTTAAAAAATTCAACGAGGAGAACACTCCAAGAACACGTCGATGTGACCCAACGATTCGATTCGTTCGAAAGACGGGGCTTATATCGATATCCGCTGAAGCGGGTAGAATATTAGGCATGAATTCCGGGGATGCAAGGCTGGAATTCTTTCAAAACGAGGAGGTGCCGAAAGATTGGTACATAAGCTTGACACATGACCAGCAGGGTTTTCAATTTCGATCAAAAGGCAGGCTCTACCTGTTAAACTCTGTAAGCATGTCCAGGAATATATTAGATAGCCTTAAAACGGACAGGCCCGGACTCGCATCAGGCGAGATCGACATCACAAAAGGGGCAACATTTCGCATATCGACAACTCCTGTTCTCCAGGGCGAGAAGAAGCTATACTATATCATCACTGGAAAACCTTTAAAGTAACGCCATGGAAGCTGTATTACAAATTATTATCTGCGCACTTGTATTCATCTTAATCGTGATACTCGTGGTACGTATCATCGCCCTTGAAGCGGAGGTGGAGGCTTTAACCGAGAAGTGTTTCAGGCTTATGAAAAAATTGGGGGAAGAGTATATCAAACAAATAGAAAACTATGGGTAAAGCAATTTATAAGCCGGTCGGGAAGGCGTCGGAATACGCGGTATGGGCCTGCAATTTTTACGTCGGATGCTCGAATGGATGCGATTACTGCTATCTCAAGAAAGGGCGGGGGAAGCATGTGATGGGAGGGGATAAACCTACATTGAAAAAGTGCTTCAAGGATGAAAGCCACGCATACAAAGTATTTAGGACCGAAGTCGATAAAAATATGACAGAACTTGAAAAGCATGGGCTATTCTTTTCATTTACCACCGACCCGATGCTCCCGGAATGCATCGAGCTGACTACAGCTGCGATATCCTACTGCTTGACGTACAGTATACCAGTCAAGGTGCTTACTAAAAAAATAGGCGAATGGGTTGACGATTTTGTAGAGTTGTCAAAAAAGAAGATATCAATGGAGCGGTCTACAGGATTTTAAAAACGGATTTGATATGAAGGTTTATATTTCAGGAAAAATATCCGGGTTAGATTGTAAAGCCGTCGAGGCAAAATTCAGGCAAGCCGAAGATAAATTAATCAAGTTGGGATTCGAGCCTGTGAACCCCCTGAATAACGGGTTATCGGCTTGCAACACGTGGGAGGAGCACATGCTTCGTGATATCGAGCACTTGTTCGATTGTGACGCAATTCTAATGCTTAACGACTGGAGGCGATCTAAGGGTGCGAGAATAGAATATTCGATAGCGGTCGAAAGGGGTATGGAAGTCATGTTTCTAAGCAGGCTGATTCTTGATGATTTGAAAGAGGCGATTAAAGATGCCACCGGATTAAGTTTTGAGCAATACACGGGTAAAAGCAAAACCCGTGATACGTTCTTCGCCCGCATGATATTCGCGAACTACTGCAAGGAGATGCGGAAAGAGGATATCGGGCGGATCCTGAATCGAGACAGAAGCACGGTGGATTACTACATTAACCGCCACGACGATGAAGTAAAGTATAACCCCGCCTTCGGGAGACTGGCCGGGATGGTAGAGGAAAGGATGTCAGCAAAAGAAAGAACAGTAAACGAATATTTCACAGGGAAATTCGGGGATACGAAGATTTAACAACCAAATAACAAGGATATGAAATACTTAATAATCTACACCAACCCCGAAACGGGAAAAAGGGAGGCGTTTTACACGAACTGGTTTGATTCAGCCAATAATTTCAATGCCGATTGCGATATGATTGTGGTTGACAGAACGCGACACCTTGTCACGTTTGACGGGGAGATATGGCAGGATATAGAGGAAGATCATTTATAAACTTACCCCCCCCGCTATTTAAGTTTAGCGGAAGAAACTTTAATAAGGAACAATCTTTAAAAAGAAAATCATGGACGTACAGAAGCTAATAAACATACTTAAAGAATTCCCTCCGACGATGGAGGTATGGATAAAGAAATCGGAGAACGATTTTGAATTCTCGCTTGCTGACAAAGTAGAGCGAAGAGAAATTTCGATGAAGGAGGATCCGGATGGTGAAGAGCTTGCAAGGGAAGAAATCGTGGTTATATCTGATTTCGAGTAAAAACAACGGTAGAGGGTAAATATATGACAACAGAAAAAAAGACAGCTAAGGCTGCCGAAGATTATATCGTCAATCAGACTAAACACGGGAAACTCACCGGTATGTTGTATTCAAATGATATTGCATCTGCATTTAAGGATGGAGCAAACTGGGCTTTTAACGAAGCCTTTAGATGGATACCGATATGTGAAAAGCTTCCACCTAAAGATGAACCTATTTTAATAAAAAAAGAAGTGACTGGAGATATTGATGCGATACGAATACATGTTGATGCACCAATGAAGTTTTACGTACTAAATAAAATCACCCACTGGCGACCGATAAACATGAAGGAAAGTGTAGACGTGGATTTTGAAGATCGACTTTCCGACATGTTGAAGTCGCACGGGTATCTATTCCCCGAGACTGACAAACAAATGGACAAGTTCGAGAAGAGCATGGAGTGGCTTCCCGTGCCGGAAGAGATGGAGACTCCGGATTTAAATTACAAGCCTGGGGTTAACGTCAAAAAAGCTTATAAAGCTGGACTAAAGGAAGCCTTCAGATGGCATGATGTAAGCGAGGAAGTACCGGACCAGTATAGAGAAGTTCTGCTTAAAAGCGGAGACTTTGTATATGTGGGGCATAGAGTTATAGATGAGCAAGAGGGGTTCTTCTACTGGGTTGATGGCCGTGACGATGAAATTACAGATGTTACCCATTGGCGACCTATAGAACAGGAGGACTTATGAAAACATACGTGCTAACATTCAGTCGGCGTTTTCCCGGCACTCATCCACGGGCCGGTGAGGCGACCAAGTTTGTCGAGAAGATCCTCGGTCACGAGAAGATCCATACGATACGATCGAATTTTCCATTGTGGAAGAAACGAATCGAAGAGGTGCAAAAAGGCATAGTAAACTAATAACAGACTAATCATGAACATAGAAGAAATAAGAAAACTCACGAAGAGAAACAGCAAAAACAGACTGAAAGAAGACAGAATTATCCGTCGAGAGGAAATTCTTTTGAAATACAAAAGAATTATAGAAACCATCATAAGTCAAGCTGAAAATGGGATACCAGAGACATCCATTGGCTATGTCTATTTGAATTATCAGGACAACTATTGCACAAGGTGCGCGGTGAGGTTATTTATGATGAAGCACCCCGGGTTTAACGTAAAGCATGATAGCAATATGAATCGTTTCAATATCGAATGGTAAAAGTTAACGAACAATTAAATAAATAGCACGAAATAATTATGGGACACTACGAATTTGAAAAACGAACTAATTGAAGAACAAATAAACAAATAGCCATGGTTGAATCAAAATTAAAAAAACAGTTCAGGGTGGTACTGTTCGAGGACCATCTTCACATTGCGACCTCGTTGAACAACAAGAGGTCGTTTGAGGCGAAATTATCTATCCCGAAAACTCCACTAAAAATCGGGTGGAACGACTGGATTGAGACACGGCCCGACGCTCTTAATTATCACGAGTGTTGCGGCATACTGATTTTATTCGGCATTAAACCGCCGAGCTACGAAGAGTTGAAAGAACAATTAGAAATTTAGCCATGTGGACAACAGAATTTAAGCGATCAGAAGGCGCGGTCGTGGAAATGACACACGACTTTGGTGAACAGGTAAAGGTTGTAACAGACCTCAAGGAACAGGTGGTAAAGCGATATCACGGTGGCGTACTGGTGAAAGAGTACACCCTGGATCCACAAGTGCAATATTATTTTCAGTTTCTCAATATAATCGCCGAGGAGATTAAAGCCGTAAAGGAGGTTGCACATGAAAAAAGTTGAAACCAGACACACGGAGGATCGATTAACGACCTCTGACCCCAAGAAGATGCTGCACAAGTTTACCGCGCGGCGTGTTCTTCGCGCGTGGATGGAAGATTTCTCCGACGAGGATACCGGCGAGATCGTCTCCATCGAGCGAAACGAGGTGGTATTGGATCAGGGAGTGCTAATCGATCAAAACATCTTGCCGGAGTTGCAATTTTACATCGAGGCTGGTGAGATAGATGAGGTGGAGGTGAGCAGCCAGCGCAGGATGGCTCGTCAAGTCGACAGAAAGCATCTGGTTCCACACATCGCTGTTGTGATGATTGGTGGAAAGAACAAGAAGATTTTACTGTTCGCTAACTCGATAGAAGTTGCCAACACGATTCTGGTCGATTTCGTGGAATTGAACTTTTCCGATTCGTTCATCATTCGCTCGATCAAGGATCACGACGCCGGGATTATTCTTGTTGACAATCTCAAGAAAGTAGGTGAGGATTCCGGCCGGGACGAAGAAAAAGACGCGGAGGAACGAAAGTTCTACCAGATCGATTTTAGCAGCTACATAGAAGACACGCATGTGTCGAGCAGTAGGGCGATCGTTCAAACTTACAACATTGACAGAGCCCTAATGCTTATCAATGACCATTTAAACAAAATGGAGGTCGAGCAAGGGGAGCGATACCGAAAACAAGGGCTGAAATATACCGTCAAGCCTGTAACCATCTTGCTTGACGCCGCGAAGCCGATAACGATAACAGCCTACGTGCCGAGGGAATTTTCCGAGGCATACACACCTGATTTCACTGATATATGAGAACACCGATCACGTACTACGGGGGAAAGCAACGAATTGCCCCGGAAATAGTTGCCATGCTTCCACCGCACAAGTTGTATTGTGAGCCTTTTTTCGGTGGCGGTGCCGTGTTTTTCGCAAAACCTCGCGCCGGCATTGAGGTGATCAACGATCACGATCACAGTTTGATCAATTTTTACCAGTGCGTTCAGAACAATTTTGATGAATTACAGCACCTGGTGAAACAAACTCTACATTCCGAAGCCATGCACAAGTACGCTAAAGACATATGGAACGAAAGGGTATTCGCAACGAACATAGAGCGTGCCTGGGCAATATGGGTGACAACAAACGGATCATATTCCGGGAGTATGCACGGTGGCTGGAAGTGGTGTAATGGCAGTTCAGGCGGCCATACCGGCACATTTATGAAGGGTAAACGTGATGATTTCACGAAGGCGTTACAGGAACGCCTGAACACCGTTCAAATATCATGTCGTGACGCTTTGAAAGTTATCCGGGAGCGCGACACCTCTGAAACATTCTTTTATCTGGATCCCCCCTACCCTGATTCGGAGCAAAAACATTATGCCGGCTACACGATGAAGGATTTACACAAGCTTCTCGAGATATTGAAGAAATTAAAAGGGAAATTCATACTCTCGAATTACTGGACCGACTTGCTTCGTCGGTACGTGAGTGAAAACAACTGGAACTATAAAGAAATGGAGGTGAGCGTGAGAATAGCCAACCTGGGGAAAGGAAAAAAGAAGCAAGAAATAAAAACACGAACCGAAGTGCTTGTCTATAATTATGACCCGGAGCCGGACTTGTTCTCCTCCATGAAAATGTAGCTGAAAAAGGCATGAAAAATATTTACGAAAACCAGAGTTAAAATATTTATGACCCATCACGATCTTTGCCATATCGCCGCGAAATATCTTCGTAACCAAGGGATTCAGCCTTTTCATCGATGCCAATATGTTGTTGTTGATCTTGTGCGACAATGTGAGCAGCCGGACGCGTTTGGTTTTGGATCGTGTGGCACGCAATTGATAGAGGTTAAATTAAGCCGCGGTGATTTTCTGGCCGATAAAAAGAAGTTCTTCAGGATCAACCCTGAATTTGGGCTTGGAACCTTCAGAAGTTATCTCTGTCCGGAAGGATTGATCTCCATCGACGAGTTACCGCCAAAGTGGGGGTTGCTTTACGTGAATGAAAACAAAAGAGTGGTAAAAATTAAAGAGCCCGAGCCACAACAGGCGGACCATACTGAAGAGCTGGCCTTAATCCGATCAATCATGAGGAGAGTCGGTATTAAGCCACAGATTTTTAGTTTCAAGAAAACAAGTAAAAAGTGATTACTGGAAATACAATAATCGCGCAAAATTATATACAATAAAAAACGGAAATTATATGAAAAAAGTACCATTTGAAGCCGCGAAGGATTTTTGCGAGCAATACGAGAAGAACCAGTGCGTTATTTTGTCTTGGGATAAAGAGTCCCAAAAATTATGTATGACAACTTATATAATCGACGACGACGCTTCTATAAGCTCCGCGCATGCCGAGTGTAGTCTCCCTGAAGGTTTTGAGTCGTGGCAGATTGAAAGAGTTGACAGGTATTATTATCAATCCGGCCGAAATCACAATACTTGGATAGAAACTACCTACTGGTACGAGACACACACTATGAAGAGGATAGAGAAGACACGCACGTATGACGGGCTTGCTAATGATACGTACAATATGCCCGATTGGGCAAAAGGCATTACAGAACGTCGGAGATTATTAGAAAATAGTAGAGCAGTCTGTTAGGTAATTCCCGGGTGTTCGATAAAATAACCATACGAGCTACACTAAGCGATGAGGAGTGCGTCAACTTGGCACACCTTCATCGCTTGCACGCGTGGGTAAACGAGGCCGGTACGCAGGTGGAATACCGCAGTAGCGAATACGCGAAGCTGACAGGGATCGAGGTGAAAATAATTAGGAACAAGGTGACGATTAAAACAAGCCTTCACAAGTTCTATAATAGCCGGGTGTCCGGCACGCTAAGGAACGACAACCTCTTCACCATATCGGAAGCCAAGCTGGCCGCCGAGATGCTCCTGCATGAAAACGATCTCGCCCCGGAGCGAACCCGTGTGGTGCAGTTCGAGATCGGGCTTAACTTGATCGTGAGCCGCGATCCGATATCATTCATCGAACGCGCCCGATATATATGCAACCGGGACAAGGCCATGTTCATCGATGCCAACTTCCGCGTGAACCGACAGAAAACAACAGAGAAGCACCGACACATACGGAAGTACTTCAAGATATACGATAAGGGATTCGAGATGCAGGAGAAGAAAAGATTCGCTGACAGCATGAAAACCCGTGATCACGTGTTGCGGTGCGAGACGGTGTTTCGTCGGCATTCCGAAGCAGCCTCCACCTTCTTCACAGATCGCAATGTGAACCGCCTCGCGCAACGTTTTTTGATTGATTGGGATTCGCTGTTTTTTTTTAGAAATATCCGTGCCGATAAGGGCACGCGTAAAAGCGAGATAGAACGCGCCAGACGATGCTTCGACCTTGGCACCGAAGAATACCTCGAAAAGTCGCGCGAAGAGCTGGAAAAGGGAATTATAACGCCCAAACAGTTCAGGACGATACGGGAGTTCGCCCGTGATTTCGAGGATAATAAGCACAGATTCAGCCAAGAGGTGTCGGCGCAAGAAACAGAATATAAAAGGCTGTTACACAAGGTGTTTCAGCAAGCAAATAAATAAATGCCCATATGGGCACACGTAACACATTGATAATGAGATATGGGTTGAAAACCGCTGAATGATTATCAGCAACTTACAGACTTTCGTGGCGCATATAGGTGCCAAGAATGATTTTTACCCCGCCGAGGATCACCCCCTCCGCGGGGTATTTTTTTGCCCAAAAAATCGATTCTTGGCAGCTTGTCCTATACTTCCCAAAAGAAGCGGGTTTGAAAAACACGCTTTAAAGGGAAGAAACTGAAAGAGAGAAGGGGGATTAAAGAGAACAAAGTGATAACTTAAATCAATATACATGATTGATTATTAGAAGTATTTGAGGGTTAGAGAAGTATTTATTGAATGATGATAATACTGGTTAGTATCTAAAGTAGATAGGAATAGAAAGGTTAGTAAAACTACATTCACGGTATGCAATAAAATGAAAAACCCCGCTTACGTTCACACTTGGAAAATCCACTGTCGGAATCTAATCTGGCAGGGGTCATTTATATATTGGCACAAGGGAGCAATCTTATTTTGGTTCAAGGGGTCAACTGCGCCTGGCGCACGGGGTCAACGCGCATTGGATTTTCCAACACTCAAGCGAGACTGAAAATCATATTTATTATCAATGAAAAAATATTAATCGAACAGGGAGTTAACTTTATCAATGCTATCCTTCATTGCCTGCATTGTTTTCTCATCAAAGGAGATCGTGTTCTCCGTCTTCTTTGAAAGAACGAAGGGGAGTGTAGTTTTGACGATAGCGAGCCAATCAGCATCGGCATTATCCTTGTTGTTTTCAAGGTGCTCCAATCCCTTCTCGAGCAACCTTTGTACAAGATCCCTCATTTCCGCCGTGGATTTATTCGGCGTGCCTTTTTTTCTTCCCCCCGTTTTGGGCGTGCCTTTCGGTCGTGCCATATTCCAATCCTTTAGCTTGCAAAATAATAAATAACCCTGTCAATAAAAGCTTTCGGTATTAACCTTGTACGATTTTGGGCAAAAAAAGCAATTAAAAATATGTTTTTTTGATTGAACAAAAGCATATCATCCAATGCAAAGTAAGACGAGAAGCCTAAAAACCTACGCGCGCAAGTACAAGCGAGACAAGCGAGACAAGCGATTAACACCCGAGGTGACCGGGTTTACTCGCAATCAAACACTACTTGTGTCCGCGCATAACGCCTGGAGTTCCCTCTCCACGTGGCGTGATGATATTCGTCGCAACGAGGAGTTCGTGTACGGTGATCAGCACCTCGACCGCGTGTATGATCATAACGACAGTAAGCTCAAAACCGAGCGACAGATGTTTCGTGAGCAGGGTTTAGAGCCTTCTCAATACAACATCATTCGCAACGTTATTAGGACCATCGTTGGTTTTTGGTCGTCCAACAAGACACTCCCCAGCTGCATTGCGCAAAAGGATGAAAATCAAGAGGAGTCCGATATCCTCACTGCCACTCTTCATGCTCTCTACCGTAAAAACGAACTATGGAAGCTTGATATAGCCGAATTAAAACAGCTTCTCATAACCGGATTGTCCGCTTCCAAGATCCACTACGTGAACCGTGATGGTGATTCTGACGTGGTGAGTGATTACATAGATCCCTTCACGTTCTTCGTTGACAACCGCATGAAGGATCCACGATACAAGGACTGCACGCTGGTCGGCTGCTTTTATGATCTCCCGATCGACGATATTGCCGCCATGTTCGCGGAAGGAAGTAAGGATCGCGCGAAAAAGATCAGGCAATTATACGGGGGCGGATGGGATGAAGACGCGCTGCAATGGGTGGAAACCTTTACTGAAGAAAGGATCGAAAAAGATTTCTTTCATCCGGCCGTGGAATACTCTGGGCTTGGACGAATATTTGAAATATGGCGAAAAGAGAGTGCCGAATGCTACTGGATCCACGACTGGCGCAACGGTGAATATTACCCTGATTTTAATTCGAGTGAATCGGACCTGGAGAAGGAAAACTCCCTTCGTCGTAAAGAATACACGGAGATGGGAATGGAGGAAGAAGATATGCTCTTCCTCGAGTGGGAATGGGGCAGAGACAGCTACTGGAAGTACTATTACCTTACATCGACAGGAGACGTACTGCAGGAAGGCATCAACCCCTTTTGGCATGAACAACCCCCGATCGTCTTCGAATTGCACGAGTTTTTCGTCGGTAAAATCTACCCATTCATCAAGGATCTCATTGACGCCAACAAGCAAATCAACAAGCTCTCCGCCATGTCGGAGTTGCTCACGAAGCACTCGGCCAAGCAGCTGCTATTTATGCCGGTTGAGAATCTTGCAGATGAGGACGGCTACGGGGTTGATTACGTCGAGAGGAATATGACCAGGTATGATGCGGTGATCCCTTATAAAGGGAATCAAGGGCTAACCAAGCCAGAATTCATATCGTCCATTGGTGAGGCATTTACCCCTCTGAATGTCGTAAGCATGTACCTAAAACTATCCGAACAAGTCTCCGGCGTATACGGCGCGCTGCAAGGGCAAACGCCAACGGCCGGCACCCCGGCACAAAGCTTCCTGCAGCAGTCACAGAACTCTGCTACATCGCTCGTTGATCTATTCGAGTCCATTAACTCGTACCGCACCCGGAGAGACAAGATGAACGTGCAGCTGATGCAACAATACTACAAGGGAAAAAAATACATCTACGATCAGGACAACGGCATCGAATTACTCTATGATGAGGAGCGCGTGAAAAACATCGACGTGGAGATATCCATCGTGGAGAACACCAACACGCCGGCCTACCGGTTAATGGTGAACGATATCCTCATACAGTTGAAACAATTCGACACCAACAACATGATCGATTTGAAAGGCCTCGTGGAGGTCGGTAACTGGCCGTTCAAGGAGAAGCTTCTCGACTACTTGAACCAGAGAGAACAAGAAATGGCCGAGATGATGCGGGAAGAACAGATGGGGCAACCTTCAGGCCTGCCGGAAGATTTGGCGGCCGAAATGTCGCAATACCAATTCCCGCCCGAGGTGATGGAGCAATTAGGAACACTTCCCTCCGATGTTCAGGAATCGATCTTGCAACAGGCCGGGGCACTTAATTAGGAGGACAAGAAATGTCGCGCATTAAAACAGCAATATCAGGAATTACTACCCGCCCGGATCACGCCGATGGCGAATGCAGGACGTTGGTTAACTTACGCCCGTCGAACGGGGCGTGGAAGCCGGTACCCGAAAGGAAAACAATAAACATCTTATCGGATGACTATGATATAATATTCGTTTTTCGAATGAACGAGGAAGAAGACTGGATTGGAATTAAAGGATCGAAGATATTCACATCAATAAACACGGGATCTCGTTTATTATTATCGGATATAGATGAAAACATCAATTCAGTGGAACAAATTGGCTACACGCTATCATTCATCACGGATAGTAATGTTTATTACGCGTTAAGTCAAGACGGGACGTGGATGTTCTTGGGAATTCTGCCGGACATACCTTTTGCCACTTTCATTATCGACGATCGTCCCTTTGAAATGACGCCGGGTGAAGCCATCGGTACCCCCGTGCCGAGCAGTACTGAAGAAGAATACTCAAACAGCATCAAAGCAGCGATCTATGTCGCCATGGAGTACCTCACTGAAGGCGGCACCGATGAGGCGGGCAATACATACGAGGGGCAAGGGCAATTTTTGTTTGACGCGCATATTATCAGGTATGCCTTCCGGCTATACGATGACTCGCTCGTGAAATACTCTCCACCCATTCTGTTGATGCCGTCATCTCACATATTGACGTTAAAACAGCTTGTTTACAAGGTGCCCTGGAGAACTGTAAAAATAGTAGGCTATCGTCCTATGCTGACATTTTCAGAAACAATCCCGGAGGTATATCATGATATCATAAAATCAATCGATATATTTATTTCACCTCCTGTAGGAATATCCAATATCGAAAATATTATTCGAAAAGTACCTCTTGAACTTCCTCCGGAGATTCAAAACCTTCCGTACTACATGAATCTCATTAACGTGATAACCCCGAAAAACATTGAACAAGTTAAAGAAACCGGTAGCTTGTATTTCGTTGACAGCATCCCGATTGATGAAATACCTGTTGCAGGTTCATTCCACGCTTTATTTGCCGGTGAAAAAGGACTCAAACCGGGAGAGAGATTTAAAAATCTATTGAATCAGGACCTTATGCCTAACGATAATTTTAGCTCTCACGCTATCGGGGCAACCGGGAGCCTCACGTATAACAATAGACTGCGCCTGCATAACACGAAAACAACTTTCTATAAAGGATTTCACCCGGGATATTTTTCTTATGATTCATCATACAATGGAAGCTCAAGCATGTCTTCACCCGAAGGGGGAGGCACGCGCCCCGCGTTTAATATAGATGAAATGCGAGCAGAAGTTACACTAAACGCGGGAGGGATGACTCGAAAATTAGTTTCAACTATCGTTATGGATGGATCGGGTAAGCCAAATATATCATCCCTGTTGTCATATCCTGACGTGAGAGCAACAGAAATAGCTATCTATGCACTTACAACAATGGGCCGATGGATTCGTCTATGCAGGGTGAAGCTTGTCCCGCATGCCAGTTTTAATTTATCCTATCATTTGCACCCCACTCTACACGCTAACGGCGAAATATATTTGTACGAAGATCCACCCGAAGTCAACACGAATAACGGTGAGTTGTACGAGGCTGGCAAACTTGTTATCTCTGAAATAGACAATCCATTTTTATTCCCGGCAGAAAACACTTATCGTATCGGTTATAAAGATATCCTCAACCAGTCCTCTGTAGCAATGAACGTGACGGACAGGAATTACGGCCAACAGCCTGTGTTCGTGTTCACGCCTGATGGCGTTTATACCATGAGCGGTGCAATGGATGATACCGTTCATCAATCAGTTCAGGCACCCACCTTTTTAGAGCCGCCGATATCAAGTGTTATTTGCGCGACCCCCTGGGGCGTAGTTTTCATAACCAACAGGGGTTTAATGATAATCAATCAGAACGGGGTTGAGTACATCTCACCGATGATAAGGGAAAGAGGTGATCGTTTAGAAATAGATATTTCTGAATTTACCTCTTCATTGATTCAATATCCCCTATTATCATTCAAAGAGTATCTCGCCGGCATCAACCAAATGGCTTACAATCCCTATAATGATGAATTGATTATATCGGGGCCAGAAGAATATAGCCTCGTGTATGATTTTCCAACGAAATCGTTTCACATCTCTACCCATCTCGCCGGTAGGAGTATCCTTAATACCTTTCCAAAAGTATACCTCGTGTCTGACCGTAGCGTGAAAGACATTTCAGAGGGATCCGGAAAGGCGGCTGATATAGCAATCATGACACGTCCTTTACGATTTGGGGCGTACGACGTGAAGAAGCTTCACCGGGTAATGCTTAGAGCATTAATGTACAATACAGAGGAGGCGCAAGTGGCATTGTATCACTCCATGGACGGTGTGAACTTTACCCCGTCAAAAGGATACAACTTTGGCGCGGGGAAAAGCTACAAGGATCTCGATCTTGGCTTGCTCGCCCGGCAGACTTACCGTCAATACATCTTCGTGCTTACCGGCACATTTGATGAGGAGACCGAGTTGCGCCTCCTTGAATTCGAAATAGAGAAAAATTACAACGACGAAAAATTAAGATAATGAACACAATTTTATCACTATTGCAAGAATTATTGGCCTCACCCGGCGATGTCGTCATGGCCTGGGTTCAATACATCCCGATGTTAGCGAGTGCTGTTGCCACGGGGTATGGTGCTGTTCAGCAAGGAAAGAAAAACGACGAGATGCGCCGTAAGCGTGCCGGTTGGCAATCAGAAAACAAAGCCATGTTCGATTCAGAGTATTTATCTGATTACACGCAACGTGCCGACGCGCAGAACATCATCCGGCAGATGCGGGACCAGTTTGACCGTGAATCCAAGAGAGATCGTAACACGAGCGTGATCACCGGCGGCACGGCCGAGGCCGACGCGGCACGAAAAGAAGGCCGCAACCGGGCGATGAGCAATTTAATGGGTAACCTGGGAGCTATGGGACAGCGACACAAGGATAGAGCGAAGGATCGTTACCTGCACCGGAAGAACCAGCTCGACATGATGGAGTACGGCGATCTCGCCCAACAGGCAGAGAGTGCCGGAAATCTATTTTACAACGGCCTGGGCTCATTAGCCGGCACCGATTGGTCCGGGATGTTCAGCGGCGATAAAAAACCTTTCTGGAAAACATTGAGTCCGTCCGTGGGCGCACCTATAAAAGCTTCCGATACTACTAAAATGACGATCGGGACACCGAAGTCTCGGGATCTCGGCGGCATAATTCCAAAATACAAGTAATACCTCATGAAAGAAAAAATAACTGAACTGTTTTCCGAGTTGACATACCACGTGCGTTTGTCAATCACCTTATGGATCGAGGCGCTTAAACTTAGGCTCGCCATTCACCTTGCGGACATACGTCAGAAAGCCCGCAATCGGCGGTATTTTGTCGTTCTGGTCCATGCGGGATTCACGAAGAACGGCAAGCCTATCGAGAAGCTAAGAAGTATCGATAACGAGATGTTTAAACACCTAAAGCGCGTGGGAATGCTCCCGAAGCGAATGACAACGGTGGAGTTGCATCAGAAGTCGTTTTACGCCACCCCCCTAAGCCGGAACAACTCGTTATCGCGCGAAGATAGGCGAAAGGCTATGCAGAAATACATGCGTTATCAACGCGTGATGAACCAACGAATTAAAGAACAACCGGCATGATAATCTTTTTCATTTTCTCGCGCGACGCGATACAAAAAGGCGTGAAGCTGGAGACATCATTGCTTGCTGAACGTCGTTTTCGTGAATTGAAAACAGGGGAACTCCAGGAACTCTTTCAGGAACTGGTGATGGACGAAGAGTACGACGTGCTTTTCAAACGACTATTTGATCAGGCCCGCGCGGAGATAGTTCAAAACATCTCGTCGAACTACCTCACCGAGATGCCTACCGACATGGGGGAGATTTACAGGGAATTCCCGGACTTTCAGCAGGACCGTGATTTTGCGCTGTACTTGAAGATGCACTGCGATTTCCCGCTGCAATACAAGAAGAGCATCGATGTGAAGATCGAGCAATTTCTAATCGATTACATTTGCTGGAGATGGCTTGAAACAAAGTCGCCCGACGATGCTGTTTTTTTCTTCTCGCGGCTGGAAACGTTGCTCTACGATATACGCAGGCTGTTAATAAGAAAATCAACCCCGATGAGGCGACTCCCCAGTTTCCCGTAAAAATATAAACCAACATGACACAGGAAGAAATCAACAAGAGGTTGCGACCTGACATAACGTACGATGATCACGTGCAGGAAATCGAAGCAATGCCGGCATTTAATAGGCAGCAAGCATTCGAGGAGTGGCAGGGCGGGAAAAAACCGTTACTGGACGCCCTGATGAGTAATTACACGCCTCCCGAGATGAGGATCACTCCCGAGCAAGCGAAGAAAGCACGCTTCGGCGCGGCCATGACGGACACCTTCGGAACCCTCGCGGAGATATTCGCTCATTCACGCGGTGCGAATATTAAACAACGAGGAGGCCAAAGCAGCCAGCAGGCAACCAATGACCGCCTGATGCAGATGCAGGAAAAGTATGAAGACGATCTTCTCCGGTACAATGCCGCGCTGGGCGATGCTCAAGCGAAAGATTTTGCCGCTCATCTTCAGGACGCCATCCGATCGAGAGAAGAGGAGCGGAAACTATTAACCGGAAAAGCGGAGAAGGCATGGCAGCGAGAACAGGCCGAAAACAAGGCAATCCAGGATCAGGCGAAATACGAGCGTGACCGAAGGGACAAGGAAGCCTCCGCACAAACCAAGTTCGAGCGGGACAAGGAACTTATACGAGAACGCGCACGTCACAGGCCACCAACTTCGACACAAAAAAACGAGGGTTACATGGTATTAAACGCTCACCCGGGCGATCCCAATGCCACTACCGACAGCATGGGAAGGAAGGTAATTCCCTTTCAATTCACGAAAGAACAAATATCAGGCTACGCTAATTCAGCGAAATCCGATCAAGCATTCCTGGACCAAACGCCACACGCGTACGTGGACTCCTTCGATCCTGTCTCCGGAAGGATGATTAAAGGCTTAACTAACGACAACAACCTCGCGTGGATGTACGCGCAATATTTATACAATAGGCAATTTGGTTCACCTCAACCGGCCGTCGCAACGGATAGGCCTGACATTGGTGCCGGGGGATTGGAGAGATCCCAACCCACTTCCTCCGGAAGTCTCTATTAAAATTACACGAAGCTATGAATGACAACTTACAGAAACTTCACGCCAACCTCGGGAAAATCGACCCGGGGTTTACGCGTTCTTATGACGAGTTCAGTGCCGATATGCAAGATGAAAATAAGAGGAGGCGTCTACACACGTCGCTCGGGAAAATCGACCCGGGGTTTACGCGCACGTACGATGAATTCGTCAGTGATATGGGATTCGCCCAGCCTGCTGCCGACACGCGGCCTGCAACACCCGCCAAACCACGAACGCAAACATTCATAGAAAATCAAACCGGCGAACAGCACACGGTCGGCGAGCACGATATAGATGCCTTCGTGAAAGCCAACCCCGATATACGCGTGGCAGCTGATGAGGAGATCGATCCTACCGCCCCTCGATGGGGACAACAAGCATTCACGCCCGTGCCCAATACAGTTCGCGGGTTAGGGAAATCAATCAAGGAATCCGGCGTGCCCCAGCTTGTCGAGGGCGGTAAAATATCCGCGGCCAACTTCGTGAATCAATTTACCGGCAGCAGCCGTGATGCCCAACGCGCGCTTGAAATTCTCGAGAAGCACGGGGATGAAAAATTCAATCCCCGGAAAGCGTTCACCGCTGACAGACAAGAACAATATGATGCCGAGATGGAAGCGTACCACAAGGCCCGCGAAAGATGGGGGAAAGAAAACCCTCGCCTGCTCGACCGCGCGAAGTCCATGCTGCGCCTCCAAGCACCTAAAAAGCCGAAGGACCCGCTATCTGCCGCTCCGTCCGTCTCGACGGGGCTGAGCGACGCGTTTTTAGACCACGCGGATTACCGCCCTTATAAACTTGTCGAAGAAGCGTTGAGGCAGGGATCCATTAATGAAGCCAAATCCTATCTGTCTGAAAAAGCACAGGCCCCCACCTGGGGAGATCGCGTGGAGAAGGATGCATCGGAAAAGATGGCGCGGATTCCACAGCCGGAAGGGTTCGGGGCCTGGGTGGGAAACCTTGTTCCACAAATGGTACCCAACGCCCTTGCCATAGGCCTTTCAATTCACCCCGCCACACGGCCTCTTGCCCGTCCCGTGGGCATGGCCGGGATGGGCGTCCTTTCCACCGCATCGGGGGGAGCCGCCATTGCAGAGGCCCGGCAGTACGCCGAGGATACAGGCATTGATGTTTCCGAATCAGATATCCAGAAATCCGGCGCGCTCGCTGCCGCCATCGAGATCGTCACTGAAATTCCACCGCTGGAAATGTATTTAGCCGGGGCAGGACGCACGATAAAGAAGCGTCTGGGGAAACAGGTTGCCAAAGACATTATCGATAACCCAGCCGCACGCAAAGAAGCCGACGTACTGTTAAAGCGCGTAGCCAAGAGTGTACCCGGCACGCTGAACAAGGGAGCAGCAGCAAACTACCTTCGTCAGGTGACCGCCGAGGGACTATCGGAATTCGTGGCCGAGAGTGCCGGCACGCTGGTACCCTTGATCTACTCCGAGGAGGAGGACTACCCGGAATTAAAAGAGATCCTGTTTAACGGATGGGAAGGTGCCAAGGCCGGCGTGTTCATGGGAGCCTTCCTTGGCGGAGGATCCACGCTCGTGAACAACCGTGTACAAAATCAGCGTAGAAAAGAGCAAGAAAACGTGACCTTTGCCGACACAGATGCCGGCATCGTGGAGATCCTCGGCGAGAAAGAAGACACTTATTCGGTGTTGAAGAATTCAGGCGAGGTGACCGAGATCCCGAAATCGGCCGTGAAAGAATGGACTACCGTGAACTGGAGCGAGTTCAAGCAATTCTCCAACGAGGTTGCCGAAGAGTCCGGAAAAGTAGTTGTGAACAGCAGCGAAATCCAACAGGACGCCGCAAAAGGTTACGAAATTCTTGAGGCCGTCGTCAATCCCGAGATACGCGAGGATGTGGACCCAATGTCCAGCGATAGCCACATAGCCGCTCGCTACCAGATTGCGCTCGCCGAAGAGCAATTCGACTCCGCGTTCGAGGGTTCGGCAGCCCCATTTGATAAGCAACACATCTTAACCCGCGACGCCGACGAGCAGAAGCAGATCCTGTTCGAGATCTTTCTTGATGACTCCTATACCGAAGAGCAACATAATGCCATCGCTGGATTAGTTCAGGCAGCGGCGATAAATCAGAAATTAATCGATCAGCTCTCATCGATGCAGGAAGAATCCCTTCGCGAGCAAACCTTGAATTTGACAAAAAACGTCAACGAGAAAACCGGTACGCTCGTGACAGGAAGAATCAAAGACAACGATCAACCTGTCGCGATCATTCGAGGTTTATCTTTCGATGTAAATCAGGAAGGCGCATACATTATCGATACGGAAACGAGCGATGAGGCCGTTTATTACATCGACGCGGAAGGTAAAACGCAGGTTACGACCGCCGATATGATAGAGGTAGAAGAAAGTATGGACGTGGCCGAAGCCATCGCCGAACTCGAGCAATCAGAGCGCTTTGCCAGGGCTATCTCCGAGCAGGCTATAAATTCAGAAGTGGATAATCTACTTATCGCACGAAACCAAGTCCGGGCTGGCCAACCATCACCCGGCCCCTGGACGATAGGTTTAACCGCCACCGGCCCCGACGGGAGCACGGCACAGATCATAGACTTTAACGAAGATGGAAGCATCACGCTGGATGTTGAGGCCACCGACGGATCGCTCACCGAGGTAACCGTGCAGCCGGCAGGAATGACTCAATATGGATTCATGCAGCCGGAAACAGTAACCCCTGAAAGTGGAAATATTTCGCCCGAAAATGAAATAATATCCCAAGAAACGGTAGAGAATCAGCCAAAATCAGTGGAAAACACGCCTGAAACGGAAATTTCTGACATGGAAACGGAAACAATCCCACCCGAAACGGAAATTTCACCCGAAGAAGCGGAACGGGTCACGTTCATGGAAAGCCTTCCAATTATCGAGAGCGGAAAAAACCAAGGGCAGATCGATCAGCGACAGATGACTCCCGAGCAAACGTTGAAGTATTTTGAATACCAGTACGGGAATGAGCGCACGCTTCAGGCGGCCATCAAGCAGGTCGACAACATGAAGAAAACATTGGGGAGAGAGCAAAAGAAACTCGATAACGACCCCTTCAATATCGAGCAGACGGAAAAGGTTGCCGGCATTGAAAGTGAACTACAGATATATTCCGATTACGTGAATACAGCGCGTATGGCCGGCATAGAAGAACAGATGCAACGCCAGGCAGAACAACCCACCTCCGTTGCAACGGATCGCCAAGCACGACGTGACGCGATCAGCACCGAAGAGGCCGGCCGTGTCGGTACCGCCGCCCAGTCCATCACGGAAAAATGGAACGACTCGGAAAAGGTGGAAGGCATGGAAGATGTGATCACCCTTGCCAACGGGGAAAAAATACCCGGTCGCTACGTTCTCACCACCTCGGAGGCGCCATCGCCAAGTCACGATATCAACCGCAATTTTGCCAAGACGGAAGGATTCCCGACCAATGATCAAGGGAAAACCGTGAACGATCGCGATTACGAGGCCGACCAGCAAGCTCAACTGCTCGTGCAACAGCGAGCGAACAATTACGACGAGAGAGCCGTTCAGACGCCCGTTGTTGTCAGCCGTGAGGGAATAGTACTTTCCGGCAACGATCGCACCATGGCGGGCCAGATAGCCGCCCGCAACGGCACCGATGGAGCCTACGTGGACTACATCACCCGGTTCGCGCCACGTTGGGGATTCACCACGGAACAAGTGCAAGCCATGCCCAACCCCCGCGTGGTGTTCGTGCCGACGATAGATCTTCCCTACGATACCGCCACTTTCGCGAAATTCAACGCCGAGGAGAAGAAAACACAAAGCAGCCTTGAAACAGCCATCAAGGCAAGCAAAAGTGTTTCCCGTGATGCCATCATACCGCTCGCCCAGGAGGTAGAGAAATTCGAGAAGCTGAATGATTTCTACACCAACCCGGCCGCCGTGAAGAATGCCATACAGATCCTGTTGAACAACGGCGTCATACAACCAAACGAAGTGGCTCGAATGATGGACGGTGAGTCGTTGAGTGCCGAGGGGCGTTCATTTTTTGAAACCTTGATGCTGGGTTCGGTACTTAACGAAGAAGCATTGAGGCAGGTGGATAAAATGCGCTCGGTCCGTCAAACCCTGATGCGTACCATGCCCCAGTTATTGAGAAACGCATCATTGTCGGAATATTCGCTGATTGAAGAGCTGAACAACGCCATTCACCTGTTGTATGATGCGAAACAAAGCGGGAGTAAAGTGAAACTCCATTTAATGCAGGGGAATATCTTCGAAGCCACCGCGGAAGAAATTTATTCCGAGACAGAAAAATTACTATCTTTGATGCTCGAGGGAGAGAAAGACAGTGATTTCCGCTCGATCTTCGATACATATAACGCCAGGGCGATAGACCTTGAAGCCGGTCAGATCGACATTTTCGATGGCGTTCTCTCGAAACCGGAATTATTACAACAAATCATAAACAGCTATGGACAACAAGGACAAGAAGCGAGCATTGAACAAGCTGGATCTCCTGCTGTCGTCGATCGACAAGGTGAAGAATCCGGAACCCGATCTGACACAGGATCAACCAGCACAGACGGACAACAACCCGACACAGGATTAACCGAAAGTTTACCAAATAGGCAAACAATAGAGGGTAATACACAAGAAAACATTTCGGATACCGACACAGCAATCACTGATGATCAATCAAGTACAGAAATCGAAGTATCAGAAAGTCAACAAAAAGGAGAACCAGCACAGCCAGTCGATATACTTGATTTGGCAAATACGGTTGTAAAAAACAACGAAATAGCCCGCGAGGGTGAGCAGGTAGACCCCAATCCCTCCGAAGCACAAAAACAAGCCGGCAACTACAAGAAAGGACACGTGAACGTGCAGGGATTCGATATCACAATCGAAAATCCCGCCGGATCCGTTCGTTCCGGTACCGATGCCCAAGGAAACACATGGAGCGTTGAGATGCAAAACCATTACGGGTATTTCAAGCGAACCCAAGGAAAAGACGGCGATCAGATAGACGTGTTCGTCGGCCCCAATCCGGAGAGCGGGAAAGTGTTCGTCGTTGATCAGGTGGATCCACAAACTGGCGTCTTCGATGAAAGCAAGGTGATGCTTGGGTTTGATACGGTAGATGAAGCACGCGCGGCGTACCTGTCGAACTACGAAGAAGGATGGCAGGGACTGGGAGCGATCACGGAGGTGGGAGTGGAAGATTTCAAGCCCTGGCTATACGATGGTAAAAGGCAAAGAAAAGCATTCAGCGAGTACGCTGAAAACAAGCCGTCGAATACTTCTCAAACAACATCGGTATTCAGGGAAGAAATCGACCGTTTATCGAAAATATTCAACGCCCCCGTTGAGGTGCACTCCGAAGTGAGTACCGTGACCAACCCCGCCGCTCGCGAAGCTATCGAGTCCGGACGTAACGTGAAAGGCTGGTACGTGGATGATAAGGTTCACATCTATTTGCCCAACGCCGAAAACGTGCAAGATGTACAGGAAACCTTTTTCCATGAAGTCGTCGCGCACAAAGGCATAAAGGATCTGCTTGGAGAAAACCACCGGGTTGTTTTAGAATCATTTTTCGACGGCTTACCTTCAGAAGTTCAAAACGAGCTGCTGAAACGATTCGGGAATAAATACGCGGCTGCCGACGAATTTATAGCCACCGTGGCCGAGCGCGGAGAGTTCATGGGCATTAATAACCGTAATTTATTCCAGCGTATTGTTGATGCTATCCGTGAGTTCTTCTCCGGAAGCAACATCGATATCCAACTCTCCACCGCCGAGCGCATGGCAAACGATATGCTGAAGGACAGTGCGGAGAGGCTGAGGCAATCGAAAACATATATCCCTGTAAACAGAAAGCCGGAAACATTTAGACATAGCGACAAATCTGTGACTGACTATCCACAGCAAGCGATAATCAAAGGCGACAATATTACCGTGTTGAACAAATTTGGCAGGAAAACCCTCTCTAAATTCTCTATCCCGGTGTCGGAATGGAAAGAAACTTACGTGCAACCAACCGCGAACATAAATTACAATATGCGGCAGCTGGTGAAAGAAAAGCACATCGAGAGCACGCCGGGTAACGTTGAAGATGGAGTCCTCACGCCAATCGCGGAGAGGATCGTGGATTCCCAGGTTAATGCTATTAAAAAAGCGTATGAGAAATTAGTCGCCAATATTGAATTAAAAAATAGCTCGCAAGACATTGATAGTTCGGAAAATAGTAATATCTTTGATGAAAAATCAGGAGAAAATGAAACAAGGTTCAGGCAAAATAAACGGAAAGCCAATTCAGGAATCCAGCTGCAACTCAACTGGGACGAAGGCGCATTACCGTTTAGACGATCCGAAGCCATCGATTCTGACCCCGAAGTCGGTAACCTACAACGGGAAAAAGGTTACGTTCAAACCGACGATAATTCATTAACTTTCGTCGAGCGTCAGTTGTCCGACCTTGGACAATTAAACTTCATGGGCTCACCTTTAACTGGACCCGCCAAGATCACCTCTCCCAACGACATTGCATTTTTATTTAAAAACCTTGAATCGGCAGCCACCGAAAACGCGTTTGCAGTGTTAGCAAACAAGGATGGAAATTACAGGGTATTATACATTTCCACTGGACATACTTCTGGTGCTCTTATTGACGACAAGTTAATTCTTGGTGCTGCCATCGAATATGGAGCAACTGAAATAACACTCGTTCACAACCACCCGTCCGGCAGATTAGTCCCATCCACAGCAGATTATCAATCTAACAACAACTTGTGGACCTCTGCCCGTGCCGCCGGCATTCACGTGAACCCCGGGATCATTATTAACCTTGACAGCGGCCAATACGCGGAATTTGATTCAAGTGATCGAACTTATACCGTTAGTGATCGAACCGCTATTACTAACGACATATCCTCCATAAACGTTCATCAATTTGACCGCCTTGTTCTACACCGTCCTTCCAGCGAAAGAACATACATTCGTACTTCACGTGATATCGCTGAATTTTTGAGTAAACAAAAAAGAGGTACCGGCAATAAACTTCACGCGATAATCCTTGATAGATCGTTAGGAGTCAACAGGTATCTTTTGCTTGATGCTAATGCCGGAACCACCGGGCTAATCAAGCAAATAATTAGCGAAATCGCTAAACATGGTGATTCCGTGGCTTTAGCTTCCAATTTCCCAATTGGTAAAAATACAATTAATACAATTAAATCCGCGTTAAACCCAATGGGTGTGGCTCTTATTGATGTTTTGGAAGTTCAACAAGATCAGGATATCATCGATAATTACAAGAGTTTTACCGATGAAGGCCTTCTTGAGCCGGAGGTTGAGTATCAGAGTCCGCTGTTCCGGATCATCGGTGAAATAGGAGCAAGTCGGATGGAAGGTGCCGAGATGGTGATGAATGATCTTTCCGTTGCAAGACAAATGGAAGCGGGCGGCAAGGATGCAAAAAGCATACGAATGGCAACCGGATGGGAACGGGGCATAGATAAAAAATGGAGATACGAGGTTCCAGATCTAGAGCTTAATATTTCAGAGCAGAAAAAATTCTACCTAATGTCCGAAATACTGCCGGATTCATCCGATTTGCTACGATCCTACCCTAGCATGAGAGATATGCTCGTTCAAGTCGACATAAATGAGACAAACAACAACGGGGGGGAATATATACCCTTTACAGACAGAAGCTATGAAGGACTGTTTCCCTTAGAAGAAGAGATAAAAGTTGAGGCTAAAGACATAGAATCAGCCAAATCTATCCTTTTGCATGAAATACAGCACGCGATCCAAGAAAGAGAGGGTTTCGCCCAAGGCGGAAGCGAGCGTCTCGCCCTAGGCCTGAAATTAACCAGCGAGCAGAGAGAGAAATATGTGCTAAAGTCGGTCGAAGAGCACTCAAGGAAGAAAGGATACAAACTAACCGACGATCAGATAAAAAGCATAACAGAGCAAGTAGTCCTTGGGGAACAAGCTGACGACTCCCGTGTGCGTGAACTTGAGACAGAGACGGGTCTCTCAGAGGATCAGATCGCGGACTTCTTTTTAAAAGGATTGGACCCCTACCACGTCTATCAATCTCTCGCTGGCGAGACAGAGGCTCGGAACGTGCAAGCCCGCGAGACGATGACACCCGAAGAACGCCGTAGTACTTTACTGGCGGAAACAGAGGACGTGGCAAGAGACGATCAGATAGTGCTATTAAATTCCGTTAATGACAACGATATCCGGTTTCGTACAGTTGATGGAAAAGAAGTATCGCTATTCAAATATGGCGAAGGGGGTACGAAAGGAGTGTTTCAAGACAATGAAGGGAATTTGTACAAGTCATTGGTAAGACAGGAAAATGCATACAACAAAGAGGCCAAAAAGTGGACAAAGAAAGATGTGCCAGGTGAGTCAAGAGAATATGAGATACTGAAAGAACTCCAAGATAATAACAACATCGTGAAGGTGGGCGAAAAGATTGAAACCACGCACGGGCCAATGTTTGAAATAGAGAGACTAAACGAGATAGAGAGCCTCACGTATAACGAATACAATGGCGTTAGAGATATTCTAAAGACTATCAACGACAAAGGCTATTTCGTAAACGACTTAGTTTCTGTAATGAGGCGACCTGAAACAAATGAACTCGTAGTAGTTGACTTTTCATCCGGGCTTAAAGATGAATCGAAAATAGGAGATCAAAGCTATGATGATAGGAATAACATAAATCGGCTTAAAAAACTACTTTCAGAAGAGGACAGGAGAAAGGTTGAGAGGGATAACCATAACGATTATGAAAGAAAAATGGCTGAAATTTTCCCGGGATATAAAGCAGACATCCGTTTCCGCGAGGAGGCTCCGGCATACAAAGGTCAATCAATATTTGATTACGCAGCCGAGGTGAACCAGTACAATGAGCAACAAAACGTTCAAGGCCGTGAAATAAGCGAAGATTCCCCCAATGTTGAGGAGTCCAAACCGAAGTATAACGGACAGCCTATCTCCGAATACGCGCAAGAAATCACCGATTATAACGATGCCAACGGCATAAGATTCCGAGTACAGCTTGATAAAGACGGCCTACCCATTCCGCCCGTGTTGCATGCCGGTATGAATAACCTCGATATTGCAGATCTCGTGACGGAGTTCAAAAACCACACGGATAAGGTTTTCAAGGACGTGAATATAGAGATGGCAAAAATAAGCTCGCTATATACCACTTTCGTTGACCGTGCACGCCCGTTAGAGAAGTATCAAGCTTTGATGCAGGAAAAAGGAGCGAAGCCGGGAGAAAGCGTGTACTGGGATTACATCACCTCCTCGAGCCGGGCCACTCACCTGATTCAGGACTACAATAAAACACGCATAGAGCCATTACAAGAATCGTTGAGAACGATACTCCGAGGCGGCAAAAAAAGCAAATTAAGTCAATTGCCGATTTACAAATGGCATATCATCGACGAGAGCACCGGCGAGGTTATCAACGATAAAGAAATAAGCGATTACGACCGTGTAAGCCTGTACTTGCAGGCAAAAGATATTGTTGAGGCATCAACCCTGGACATTGCAGATCGCGGTGAAGAAGGATTCCGAAAGAACGTGAGAGACAACAAAGGCGATGAGGTGGATCCGAACGACTACATTGATGAATTCGAGAAGGCTGTCGGCAAAAAAACCGTTGACGATCTTTGGAACAAGATACGCGCTGTAAATAAATGGGCATTGGATCTTCAGCTGGAATACGGCTTAATTGACTCGGATGTATACGCGAAATACACGGACGGCACCCGTCAGCACTACGTGCCCCAGCGAGGATGGAGAGAACGGGATATCGCTGGGAACAAGCTTTATTACACGCTCGACAAATCATCTGGTCCAGACAACCCCTTCAATGTTGCCTTGGTGAAAGCGCGCGGACGGGAAACGCTGGCCGGCGATCCGCTTGCATACATGCAGAGTATCGGCGAGAGTACGGTCATGGCTGCCTTGAAAAACAGGACAAAGCAGAAGTTCTTGGATTTCGCCGAGGCTAATTCAGACTTCGCCCGCATCCACGATTTCTTCGCTTTCAAGAGAGTTTACTACATGAATACCGGTAAAGTAGATGCTGATGGAAATGCTATATATGAACGAACGTACGAGCCACCTTCTCAAGAACAAATCGACGCGGATAAAAAGACCAACAAGAAACTCCTCGAGATCCCGAACAAACAGATAGAGGCACGACAAAATTACATCGTGCATAAAAAGATTACCAAAAATCAATACGATCGCCTCATGAAACGACTAAGCGATCAGGAACGCAAGTTACGCAACTCAATAAACGTGCGATATGCCGATAGCGAGGCGAGCAGGATTGCTCAAGTGACGGCAAAGGAACGACAGCAGCACAACGTTATTATTCTACGCGATGGAAAGGAATACGAGATCCAGTTCAGTCAGAATTATGACGGTGAGCGTGTGGCTAACGCTCTTAATCGCAATTTCGGTAGGGAAGTGGATGGAGACCTCAAGTTCATGCAGAACGTGAACGAAGGCCTTCGCCGAGGTACCCGGTTCATGAGCGCGATGATGACTCAATATAACCCCACCTTCTCTGTCGCCAACTTTATTCGTGACTGGGGGATCGGAAGCATCAGCAACATGGCTGAATTCGGGTTGGATTACCAGCTGAAATTCATGAAAAACACGGCAGCCGTTCAGCCGGCTGTTTGGAAATATGCAGCTGCCGAGCAGTGGGGCATGGGAAAAGAGTACTCAGATGGATATTACGGCAAGATGATGAAAGAATTCTTCGAGGACGGTGCCGCAACCGGCTGGAGCTTTCTTAAAGACATCGAGCAGTTGAGGACCGATATGAAGCGCGCCGTCGATCCCAAGAAGAGTGATTTTATCCTGCATGGGAAGTTTGGTTTATGGAATGCTGCCGGCTTAAAACAAGCATTCGGGATGCTCACCGAGGCCAGCGAGCTCACTACCCGTTTTGCCGAGTACGTGACCAGCCGGGAGATGAAAAACCCCGACGGTACTCCTCGATTCACCCGAGAAGAAGCAGCCATCCACGCCAAGGAAATCTCCGTGAATTTTGACCGTAAGGGCAATCAAAAGTTTTTCGGCACCCTCTTCTCCTTTTTCAACGCGACGATTCAGGGTACCAACAAACTCTTCCGGATGATCCGAAATCCCAAGGTGCGAAACAGGATGATCGGGATATCCGCGATGCTCACGGCCGGAGGGATTCTTCAAGCTATGCTCATGCCGGATCCCGACGATGACGATGACCGAATGTTTACCGAGTGGGAATTGATGCAAAACCTCTGCCTGGGGAAAGTGAAGATCCCCCTACCCCAGGGATTACGCGCTTTTTGGGGATTCGGTACCCAAATGGGATTAGCCTCACGCGGCATGAAGGGAGTTGATAGCGCGCTCCTGGAAGGCACTCATTACTTCTTCGGGGAGTTGATCCCGGAACAGCTGATTTTCTGGGCAAACGGTCTGGAAATAGACGACACGACCGATCAGCTCACCTTCAACACCACCATGGCCGTAAGAGGTGCGATCCCGACCACCATGCAGCCGATGTACGACGTGTGGCAGAACACCAACTTCATGGGCGGCACCAGTTATCGCACGGAATTCACCAACGCTCTGGCCGACACGAAAGCCGAGCGATCACTGGGTAAAAGAAACGTGAGCGAAGCGGCACAAAAGATATCAGACAAATTATGGGTGTGGGGAGGGGGCGATATCGCGGACGACAGTCGACTGCGGAAGGAAGGCACGAAAGTAGTGCCGGCATTCTTTGACGTGAACCCGTCGGTGATCGAGACACTCACACGCGGGTACGCTGCCGGTACCGGTAAATTCGTGATGGATCTCGTGACGCTCGGCATCCAGATCGCGGACCCTGAAAAAGAGGTCGACGTGAGCCGGATGGCCATCGCCAACGTGCTATGGAAGCAACCGCGTGATTTTTCGGTGCTGGAAAGCAAGCTGTGGAAATTAAGTGATAAAACCAGCTTCTACAAAACGCAATACAACGAGGTGAAGAAGAACAACCCGGAGAGGTACAAGCGTATCACCAGCTTTCACGCGAACAGCGGCCAGCTTGGACGACGGGATCCGGTTGAATTCCAGCATCGCTTATGGCGAGATGGCACAGACGAAAACAAGATGTTCGGTTTGATACAGATGTCCGAGATGCTTCAAAAAAGAATAGATGCCGGCCTGATTGGGGGTGAGGAGGCCGAACGCCAGGTGGACATGCTTTTATTGAAATTCGAAGAGTTACAGTAATATTCACCCACGCGATAGAAAACCCGCCACTTGAATGATCAGGTGGCGGGTTATTTTGTCTATAATGGCACTGTTTTAAAAATTATTTGTATTTTTGACAAATCACGTTGTAAATCAAATAAAATGAAAAAGTACCGTAATTTTCTCTACATGTTTTTGATTGCCCTGGCCGTTGGGATCTATATGAGCCTGGAGACCGATATTTTACTGCAAGGGCTTGCCGGTTACACAGGATTCGCGATCGGTGTAGCAGTTGCAATTGTGATAGGATCGATCATAACAGGCGGCCTTGTTTATTTACTTTACTCACTAATCTCGAGGAAGCCTATTTCAAACGCCACCTTCCAAAAATTCACTGGAGCCGCGTTCTGGTTGTTTTTGATAATCGCCATCACTTCGTTCAGTCATATCAATTAGTCTTTCTTGCAATCATTGAGCATTGCCTCTAAAAACAAGTTTCTTCCATTTGGTAAATCAGTAGAAAGCACAACACCGCGTTATGTGCAAGATTTAGGAGCATTAATTAAGGAGTTAATAGTTTTAGGTTTTGGACAAAACTCTTTAGGTTCTCCATATTCTTGATAATAGCCTAAAGAACACACCTGATCGACATTATTTATGAAATCGTATGCTCTACATCCATTACAAGTCCTTTTAATCCTGCGTATAACAGCAGTTTGGCAAGATGCATTGTTAAGGTCATCTTTGGACATATTGTTTAATTTTTAAAGTTTGTGTTTATATTAATGTTTCGGCAAGGGTTTCCGCACCTCGCCAAGCTGTTGGAACGTTCACGCATTTCCTTAACATTGTCTTTATCCCAATTCGATTTAAGCATTGCTTCCTCCTTGTAATCCAATAGCCAATGTATTTTGCCGGAACGTTCATACACTCCATACCTGGCATTCGAGTCAATTTCTGGGGGTCTTACTGTTATCGCCCATGATGGATACGTGTAGGTAAGCATTAATCCACGCCTTTTTATCTTTCGCTTTGTGATTTTTCCCCTGATAGGTTTCTTGATCACCTTGCGCAGTATGTACTCGATGATCATGTTCCTTTCTACATTTTGACGCATGAAGCACTCCCTCTCTATTTCATGCAAATAGGACATATCCTTGGTTACCTCACCTCCCATCATATTGAATGTAGTCACGTGAAACTTTTCGTATTGGTCTCTCCCCATCGCTATATACCTTGGCCTGGGATCATCTTTTATAAGGCCTCTTTTACGTATATCTTCTTTCGTGGTAAACGGCATTGTGTGGTCCATCTCCTCGTAATCTTTAACTTGATGATATATCCCCTTGATTGTTTCCGGCGTCTCTTCCGTAGTGTCTGCTTCAAATATTCGACAAACCGGGCCATAATCGCCATATTTGTATTCTTTTTGACCAGTATCCGGCATCTCTATTTCCCGCTCGCTGCTTAATTTTACAAGTTGGTCCATGATCTCCTTGCCTGTCGGTAGTTTTGACAATCTTCCTCGTAGTTCTGATGGTTTCTTATCAATCATAATTTTTTGTTTTAATAGTTATCCTCCTCCAAGTTGATCGGTCGCCAGTATCTATAAGTGCAAGCATGCTTATCAACCCAGTCACCGGTTTTAACCAAGGGTGCGTCTTCGGCGCTTATTTTAGTCAATACCGGCATGTCGGGATCCGGGATTGGCTCCTCGAATATGTCTCTCCACCTGAAAGCTTCCTCGGTGCCCGACTTGAATCCTTGGTTGAAAAAGTAAACATCTCTTTCAACCTGCTCTACAAATGATTTATTGTTTTTTGATTCCATTTCTTAACCGCTAATATAATGATTACGGGACACGTGTATTACGCACTCTTCTATCTTGTATCCCAGTTCACTAAGCGAGTTCCTATTCTTTTCCCTTTCGATCGCATTTTCGGCCCATTCCTTACTTTGGTATTTGGTTGCCAGCTTAACGGATTCTTCGAGAAAGCTGCGATCCCAGGTTAGTGCCTCCCGGAGGTAATATATTCTACCCGCTATTCTTGTTTTAAGGACATATCTTGTAATTTTACAAGGTTCTACATTTGTCGCGTGATCCATCTGGTTTAATGCTGTAATTTTTGTCATTTCGTCTTTATTTTATTTTTTCAAGTAAGTTCGCATTCACGACAAATTCCACGGGGAAGTTGTCTGTCCTCACGCATACGGCATGAACAATATTTACACCCCATTGCATACTCGTGTGAATCGTAGATATAACTCCCTTTTCCACGTGATTCTTGTTCCATTTTATCAAAACGTCGTCTCCTTCACGAAAAGGGAAGTCATCAACCCCGCAATTTTTTATCAATCGATAATCTTTTTCCATTCTCATGTTTGTTTTTCCAAGTGATATGAATTCTCTCACCTTTCTTAATCCACATCGCTGCTAAAAATCCGGCGATGAGGCATAGCAGGTGAAGTAACCCCGCGCTATTCTCTTTCAGGAATCCCGCTACCAGCATGGCCGAAATAGACAGCAAGAACACGTAGAGGTGTAGGGGATCCCGATAAGTCATTCTGCTTGTCACGAGCAGGAAGAAGTACATGCCGATCATGGCGTAGATCATTCCCGAGGCCCCGACCACCGGTAGATCGTAGATGCAAAAGAACGACATGATGAATGCCGAGGCCAGTGACGCGATAGCGATTTGCCAGGACGTGAAGTAATTCTGCAACGTCCGGAAAAAAAGGAAAAACACGATGGAATTAATGACCAGGTGCATGATGCTGCCGTGCTGGAAATTATACGTGAAATGATTCCATACCGGTAGCACGTCGGTATACCCTAATTCAGTTCCGGCGAAGAGGTACACGAGGATGAACGTGATGACGAACATGTGCTTCATTTTTCTTCCTCCCTCACTTTTAAAATCACGTTTAGACGGAATTTATCGCATGTAGCGAGCTCGTTTACCTCGAAGCTGCAGATATTGCTTACCGTGCAGATAAGTGCTCTACCCGTGAACGGATCATCATCGCTAATGGCGTGCTGGCAGTTCACGCAGATGCGTGCCGTGGGGGTGTAACCAATTGCCACCTTAGTGGCCTCTACAAGTTGTTCATTATTTGTCATTTGTTAAATCTTTAAATCGTGATAAAAAAATATCCCGGGCAACCTCCCATTCCATTCCATGGGTTATTCTCTGGTAGTGAATTGGAGTAGGAGTTTTTTCGAACGTATTATCAAAATTGCTCCACTGGAGATCTTCTTGTTCGATACGTAACATTATCTCTTTATCTACATCATCCACCTCTTTAGGCAATGGATACCGAAGGCCAAAAACTCCACAGATAACTTTGTAGATATGATCTTCAATTGCTTTCATTCCCGGGAATATATTTTTATAAGGCGCAACAATATCTCCCGTGTATGCTTCGGCCGCATCATGCATAAGCGCATCGAGTGGATATTTTTTACAGATTGAAGAACATCTCACCGAGTGCTCGGCGACGGAGTAAAAACCTTTTATATGCCCATTAAATCGGCACTGTTTTGCTAACGATTCGGCAATATCGTTAATATCGATCAGTTCCGCTTTCGGGTACAGGATATTGAATATTTTCCCGGAGTACGTGAGTATTTCTGCTTTCATTGATTATTGTTTTATTGATTGATGTTTATTCGCTGATTTTAAGTTTATCGACACATACTTGTCTTTTTTGACGTTCAATGTTAATGATGTGCCGGATATGATTTACCGTGATGTGCCGGTGAGGCTGGTTCTCAAAGGTGAATTGAAGCGCTTTTTGAACATCTTTTAATTCCAGGAATTTCAGTCGGTAGATTCGGTAGACCTCTTTTTCCAATTCACTTTTCAGTCTCCCGGGGCCGCCATATATGATATTACCAACTCTTTTACGAGACATGCACGCCTTGAATTTAAATGTCGCGATCTGTTCATACGTGAGTCCCGCCTCATCCCACATCATATAGATCCGCTTGTTTCTCTCCTCTTTATTCATGTAGTAGAATCCTCCATTTGTATTAAATAAATACAAATGTAGTAATTTTTATCATTAATACGATTTTGGGCAAATAAAACTGAATAAAAAGTTTTTATTTGTGTGAGAATAAACCTCAAAGAACAACTCATTATGAAGGTAGAAGAAGATAAAAAAACACCTCCGGCGGAACAAGTGGATGCTCCCGTCGATACTGTTCCTACAGAAGTGCCGCCTGCAGAGGAGGCAATTGAGGAAGATATTGGCGACCCTCCCCCTTTGAGTGGCAGGGATGCTTTCATACAAAGATACCGGGGTGCCTTCCCGGATCTTGGCGATGATGACATTGACGATGATAAATTGTTCGAATACGCGGGACAAGGATGGAGCGAGCGCGAAGAGCTGCAGGGTAGATTTGACCAGATTAACGGATCGAACGAAAGGTTAGCGCAGACGATCTCGGAAGATCCACGTTTCGCTCAATTCATTTCGATGATTGGCAACGGTGAAAACTTGATGTACGCGCTTGGAAAGACGTTCGGCAACATCATAGACCAGCTGGACGACGCAGGGCTCGAGCAACTTAGATCGGGACAACAGGAGTACTCCGGCAGAGTGAAGCAAATGCGCGAGAACTTCCAGAAATACGAAAACACCTTGAAAGGGTACGCGGAAGAACACGGCTTGAGCGAGGAGAACGTGGCCGACGTTAACAATACCATCCTGGACATCGCCGAGGCTCTTAACGCCGGTGAGATCACCTACGAGATCATTGACAACATTTGGAAAGGCATGGATTATGACGACGAGAAAACAGCGCGTGAAGAAGCCGCCAAGCTTGCCGGCAAAAACGAAGCCATCCAGCAGATAAAGAACAAGAAGAGCGACAAAAGCCCATTGCCGGATTTGAAAGGCAAGGCAACGCAGCCCAGCCCTCGGCCGTCATTCACTTCACAGCGTTCACCCACGCTCTCCGAGAGTGTAAAAGACAGAGATTAAACCCATAAACAACAATAATAATTATGAAAGATTTATTCAACCGGATCAAAAACAGCGGATTTTTCATATTCGCGATCATGTTCTTATGCTCGGTCTTCGGATTAGTTGGAGCGGAAGCCATTGTTTCCGCGGAAACCGCCGGTGCCGTGACTTTTGACCAACCCGTGTCGCTTCAATACGCCAACGAGTACGACAGCGATATCGTGAAAGCTACTATCGAAAGAGAGGTGGTGGTCATCAAGCCCCACTTGACTCCTTTATACACGATAGCGAGTAAACGAGGCAAAACAAGGAAAGGCGGCAATCCGCTCGTGGAGTACCATGAAATTGAAACTCTGCCCTTGGCAACAACCGTGCGGACCGCCTATGAAGCGCCGGGCGACGGACGCGCGCAGGACGTGATTGACCTAACCGACAATCACCTCGTATCAATCAACCAGACATTGTTTTTCAAGGGGATTGATGGATATAAAGAGGATGGTGTAACCGCTGAGGGATGGTTCCAAGCCTACGTGAAAGACCAGGACAACTCCGGAAAGCCAATCATTGTTCCCGTGAACGGTGTTGCGGTTGGAGGTTTAGAAAACACGATCCCGTCTATTCCCGCGAATACCGTGGTTATTCGAGGGGTGAGGACCGCGAGTGAAAAGCAGAGCCGCACCGCACCGATGGCGTCCGTGCCCGTCAAGAGGTCGCAGTACATGCAGAAAATGATACTGGAAACAGAAGAAACGACGTTCTTCGTGCTCGCTGCAAAAGCTGCTGACGTTAAATGGCAAAAAACCGAGATCACCGATTTCGCTATTTTCGAACACAAGCTTACCGCGGAGGCGGACATGTTATTGGGTAAGAAGCGCAAATTGCAGATCGCAAACAAGTTCAACGGGAATAAACTGGAGGACACGTACTTCCAGGAAGGCATCTGGTGGCAGCCGGGTAAAGACTTTGAATTGCCCGCGAATGCTACCCGGAACGACCTGATCACTTTCATGAAAACCGCTTTCGTGGGTAACGCTTCGAGCAACACGAAGGTTTTACTGGCCGGATCCGATGTGGTAGAGACCATCAACAAAATTGACTACAATCAAGTCATATATCCCGGCAAACCCGGGCAAGCGTTTGGCCTGGATGTGCAACGTATTATTTACGGTCAATACACGTTGATCATCATCAATGAGCCAGCATTTGACGACGCGAAGATGTCCGATTGCGCGATCGTAATGGACGAAGCTTATTTAACGAAGTACATGCACGACTGGCGCTCAAACGAGCTTGACAACTACCGCCTTGGTACAAGCGACTCGAAATCGCAAGTCTACATCGACACGTTCGGACTGGTACTCACTAACGCGAAGGCGCACTGTCGCGTTCAACTGGTGTAAACCTTATTTACCTCACCTCCATCGGGCGATGGAGGTGAGGTTTTTTACAAACAGCATAAAGCAAAAACAATGAAAATATATAGTTTAAAAACGATTGGACAAGAGCACACGATGCCGTTCAAGGTCGGGGATAAGAACGTTTACGTTAAATTCGAGAAAGCATCCCCCACCGACCGCGTAGCCCAGTTCTCCACGGAAGACGAGAAGCTACAGGATGCGATCGAAGAGTCTCCCAGATTTAAAGAGAAAAGAATCAAGCTGATTTTCTCGAATCAGAAATCCAACCCCTCCAAAGTCAAAGCCAAAGAACCCGGCACGCCTCCTGTCGATCCGAATGATGAAAACCAGGATCCTCCAGCAGGTCCTCCAGCAGATCCTAATCCTCCCACCGAATATCCCGAGGTAACCACGCTTAAGGCAGCCCGAGTGATACTCGAAGCGGAGTTCGGCGTGGATCCTTCCGAGATGAATAACCGCGAGAAGGTATTCGCTAAGGCTGCCGAGATGGGCGTGTCATTTCCCAATATACCGCCTGCCAAAGAGTAGTATTGTTTTTATTTTTTGAAGTTCATTATAAGGGGCTGTTGGTTAGTCGGTAAGGCGCCGACAGCCCCTTTCAATTTACAGCTATGACCAAACAAGATTTTATTAACCGGGTATTGCTCATCATGAACGAAGCGAGCATGGCCGACAAGTCTGGGCAGATGTTCATCGGTGCCGATCAAGCACAGGTGGACAAGCAGATCGAGGGGGCGTATGTTGACGCGTGGAGACGTTGCGCAAAGGTGGTATCGCGTGCGTGGCTATCTAACAAGTCGTTCAAGCAGCAGGGGCTTGTTTTTGACAAGGCAGGCGGCACCGGCTATGTTGAATTGCCGTCCGATTTTTACTTGTTGTCCGCTTTTAAGATGAAGGGATGGCAGAAGGCGGTGCACGAGGCGTCGGTAAGCAACGATCGTGTAATGGCTATCCAGAGCAACGAATATACCCGCGGTAGCGAGATTCGGCCCGTGTGCGTGATCGATCTGCAGGACGTGAACGGGGTGATCAAGCACGTGTTGAGGTACTACTCCCTGAAAAAGGGAGCTGCTGATCACGAGGTAGAGACAGCCATCTACGTGCCGGTAGTGAAGCCCCTAAAGGAACTCGCCAAAGAAGACGACATGGGCATCAGCGACCAGATCGTTGAGCCGATAGCCTATATAACCGCGAGCACGGTATTCACCATGCACGAGAAAGACGAGGTAGCCAAGGCACTCGAGACGCGGGCCGTTCAGATGCTTCCCGGCCTGGAGTCGGTCGTCGGAAATATTGTAACAACAAAACAATAGAAACATGAGCTGCACGAAAAAAGAACCTTCCACCATTCCCGGCCTCGAGCGGATCCCGGTATTGAAATACCTGAAAGAACCCGCCGAGTCTATAGGTGATTTGTACGAACGCTATCCCGACGGGGGCGAGTATGGATGGATTGCATTCGTGTATGCTTTGAAAAGCTTCGCGTACTGGGAGCCGGACACGAAGAAATGGGCGTTGCTTCACCTTGGAAGCGAGAACGTGAATCAGATTCGATTCATGATCATAGAAAAGGAAAAAGAGTCCATGTCTCCCCGCGAGGAGCAGGTAATAAAAGTATTCATCTACGACGGCTACAACCGGGACGTCACCAGTCAATACAGCCAGGTTGATTTAGAGCGGGACAGCGGGGATTACTACACGGATCAGAACTGGAACAATCAGCACGGACGAAACAAAGGTTTCGAGTTCACGATCACGTTCGAGGATCTAAATTTTCGTCAGGACAGGATGTCGACGAAATTCCTTGTTTTCGCCCGGCGAGGACAACAGACATTGGTAAATGATTTCAATTTCAGCATAAATTAAGATGGCAAATAAAAATACAACAAGAAGTCAGGTCAAGCATACAGAAGTTGTTTTCGAGCCGTTGAGGATCAGCTGCTCGATACAGTGTGTAACGCCCGCTTCGCCCCTGGTGCAGGTCTCTAATGCCCTGTTGAACGAATATGAACCCGACCGGGAATTCACCCCGTGCGTGATCCGTCCGTTCGTTGAGGTGCGCGATCCCGATAAAGTATTTGTCGATGGTAACGTTAACGAACGGCTCTCTATCGATAGCATTAAATGGTTCTTTAACGGTGTACCCATACAGGATATTCCCGAATTTGCCGGTAAATATGAAATCATTCAAACCGAGAATGAATTACGGGGATCCATCCGGATATTCCGGAATATCCCGGTCACGGAACGATACGTTATAAGCTTCGAGGCACAGCTCGAGGACTGGAGGCGGGGTAAGATTGAAACCGCGCAGAGCAACGAGTTAACGATGAGCACCTCCGATATAGGAGAGGATATTTACCGCATAAGCACTGAAGTGCAACACATCGTGTACCGCCCAGTACTCGACAATCTATTGATATACGACTACATGATAGGCGCGGGCCTACACGAGGGAGGGAACAGGGAATCCTACAAGGATATGCATTCGTTCGAGCGGCGCGTTGTCATTCTATTGAACAGTGGAGATTCGAACGTGGAAGCACTTCCCGCCGATCTTGATATCGAGTTGAGAGAAAAGGGAGGCGGCCCCATAGTACCGGGAAGCATTTTGCATCCGGAGGTAAGCGATCTGCAATTCCCTCACATAGATTTTGATTTGAGATTGATCGAGAAGAAAGAGTACGAATTACGCCTTAAGCGTGGCGAGAAAATATTGTCGAGGTACACGTTCTCCATCCGCCGTGAAGATGAGCCGGTGCACGAGTGCATGCCCGTGTTCGGATCCGATATATCACCACATCAACAAATGTATTTCAACTGGGCACTCGTGAGCCTCAAAGATCACAGCCTGGTGCATCCGGAAATATGGTACCGGATTGAATGGTTCACCCAAGCGCGAATATTCGACAGCATAAGCAACGACTGGATCCCGGCGGGAGAAAAAAAACACAACCTGGGTGTGAAGCTCTCCATCCCGGTGGCCGACATTGGCGTTGGAAGAACGAAAAACAACAACTACTTTGAAGTAGGTTTTGACGTGACCCCGCATGGTGCCGCATCGCTGGCCATGGACACGGACGGCCACGTTTTCACTGACAACGAAGGCAATAGATTTTTGATATGAAATACGCGATAGTAAATACGATGGATGCCGTGAAAGCCGGGATTAAAACCGAGCATCACGTATTGAGCCCCACGAAAAGCAGGATGATCGTTAATGAAAACGAGCTTCGCTACTTGGGTGATCCGAAGAAAAAAGCCCGTGAATTAGGCGGGGATCTCGTGAGTAGGCAGCAATTGACAGAACAAATAAATTCAGAGTTATGGAATCAGTAAAAGGAGCATTCACTGTACGTTTTTTGAGGATTGGCGACGATGTTTATATCGTTAGAGAAATATACAGGATAGATAACGGCATAAAAAAGGGAGCCGCGCTGTTTCAGGCGGTGGACACCACCTCCGGCGCATTAAGCGTGGACTGGACGGACCCAAATCAGCAACCCATTTGCGAGTTTCGAGCCGTTTCGGCCGTGGGCTACCCGGTAAGCATAACGGAGAGTAGCTGGGTATACGATGGCGAACAGCTGGTATTCAGCACGGCGGATCCCGACGGTTGGCGCACGTCGACCAACGGCAAATTCCAAATAAAGCATGAAGAAGGAAAAGTGTTCTTCAAGATCATTGACAACATCGCCTCTCCCGCCAACGTTGCCAACCGGATGGTTAGCTACAACCTGTCATACATTTCGAATGGCGTGATCAACAGCTACGTGGGCAGCATGGACATCGTGATCCAGCAGGCCGGAAGCGATTCTCACCACGCCATCATCACCACCCCTCGAATCATTCTCGACGAGGCCAACCCTTCCACAACCTTGACGCTGCAGGCCACCTATGGCGTGAAAGCCATTACCATTGGTCAAGATGGCTACACGGTTGAATGGTACCAAGACAACGTGAAGATGGCGCATACCGATGCCGCCCTGACCGTTCATCGCGACGATATCCATGGAGCGAGCATGTTCATGGCCCGGCTGCTGCATAACGGCGTGCCGGTAGCCCAGGACGGGCAGCACATTAATGACGTGGCCGATGAATTTCAGGTGCGCGTGCATAAATTCAACGACTTTGTCACCGAAAAAGTAAACGCGCAATACGAGTTCTACCTGTTGAGAAATGGCAATACGATCCCCACGGAAAATGAATTGTGGAGTTGGCAAGTATACAATGCCATGGGCGATTTAACCAAGAGCGGCGTCGGGAAGGATCTCGTGATCACCAAGGACGAATGCTTGAACATACCTCTTGCCGGTGGCGCGCAATACTACAGCGACGCCAATTACGTGGGAGAGGTTAACGTGACACTAATATAACATTACTATATATGGGAAAATATTTACATAACGTGGACATCGTGGAAACGATGACCGATCAGGACTTTCTCATGGGTTTCGCCGGTAATATACCGGTTAAGATTCATCTCGAGAACCTGAAGAAAACCCTTGTTGAGAACAACGACCTGTATTTGCAGCAAGTTGCTTTTTTCATCGACATCAACGAACCCGGCGACACTGCTTTAAGCGTGAATGTAGGCGGGAACAGGGAGATGTTCAAGGCATGGGAGGCCTTAATCGAGGGCGGAGTCCTAAATCAAGAAGGAAACTGGTCGCCGCTATCGAGAGTGGACAACCGTTATTTCGCGGATGGATCGCAGGCCGTGGATCTTGAAACCCGCGAGCCGATGCCCGGTATCTCGGATTGCAATTTCGTATCCCGAATACCCCAGACAGGATGCTACGTGCAAACGATAGAGATGGGCGGGAAAACCATTAACAGATTGTGGCTCTCCCTTCTTCCTCTACCCGGATGGCAAGAGCCCGCGCAAATGGTAGGTATGTTCAAAGGGTGGGTTGATGGAAACGGTCGCTTGCGGTCGGTGCCCAACAAGGCACCCACCCGGTCGAGAACCGTTCAGTCATTCTGGGACGCCGCGCAAAACTACGGGGAAGATTACGGCCTTGCCGGCGTTTACTTCCGTAATTTCCTGCTATGGTACATGATGGCCAAGTACGGTCAACGCGGCAGTCAAGAGTGCAAGCTGGAAGACGGAACCCCCGTTTGGGGCGTGGGCCTGGACGGCTCTGAAAGCGCAACCGCAACCGACCAGTACACGATACCCACGGGAGCCACGCTCATTTTAGGCACGCAAGACGGCAAGGTGGGTGTGAGAGATAGCCAGGATGCTCTATGCCACAGCGTGAAAGTAGCGGCCTTTGAAAATCCATGGGGTCAGTTCTGGGAATTCGACGGCCACCTGTGCAGCTTTGATACCGACGTGTTCGCGTGGCGTGAAAATTTTATGCCCAGCTCGGCCGCACCGGTAAAGAGTGATTTCGCGAGCGTGAAAACGATGCTCCTGAAGCGTCACACGGCGACGATTACCAGTAATGAAAAGATGAACATCATCACCGGGCCTGAACAGGGCGTATTCATGTTCCCCTACGCGACCCAATCGGGTATAAGCTATGGCGACCGCTATTTTTACGGTGCTAACGGTCAAGTGTGGCTCTGGGGCGGGTACTCCGAGCTCGGC